>JAGVSV010000036.1 GCA_019137115.1 Bacillota bacterium | reverse complement strand
TGCATCCACGGCTTGCGCGTCCTGCCCGTTGTAAGCGATCCAGGCGGTGGCCATCGGATGCAGCACCAGCACGTCCACCTCCGGCACGCTGCGCGCCACCAGCTTGCCTACGCGGGCAAAGTAGTCGTTGTACGGGCGAAAGCTGTCAAACCACGGTTGCTGGTAAAACAGCGACGCTGGGTATTCGCGCTTGCGCGAGCCGCGCAGCGAGTACAGCCCCAGGTGCTGCAGCTGGTCGTCCACGCCCAGCGCTGCCTGCCACTGGGCGATCCACTTCATCTCCTCAAAGGTGATGCCCCAGCCCGCGCAGCCAAACATCTCGCTGAGTGCCCGGCGGCCCAGCTGGGCGGCCGCGGACGTCATCTGCAGGACGCACAGGTTGCTGACCGGCACCCGGCACAGCCAGTCGATGCCCGGCACGTGCATGTATGCATAAAAGGGCATGGCGCCGGCGGCGCAGCGGATCTGTCCGTACAGGTGCTCCTCCAGACAGATGTGGCCCATCAGCGCCAGGTGGTGCCGGCTGCACCAGTCATAGATCTGGCGCGCGTAGCTGTCTGCAAAGCAATCCTGCATCAGCCGGAACAGGTCGTAGCGCAGCGCCCGGCATTCGCCATGCTCATAGAACACCTCCGCCAGCCGCTCCCTGAGGGCGTAGCCATACCGCGCCTCAAAGAGCGCGGGCAGGGTGTCCGACCACGGCGTTGCATAGCGCGCCAGCTGTGGTTCGTCCGAAAAAACGCCGTAGATGCCCTGGCCAAAGCCGGAGCCTACGGCGCGGTTGTAGTCCTCGTACGAGGCCTCGATGAACGCACGCACCACCATGGGGTCCATGTTGTCCACATAATACGGGTCCGTCTTTTTATACACGCGCACCAGGCGCGTGTCCGGCGGCAGGCGGGCAGGGTCCGCCACCGGGGCAAACCCGTTGCGCAGCCACAAGCCCAATGTCGCGCTGTCATGAAGGTCGGCCCGGGACGCCGGGATCTCCTCACACAGCAGGTACTTGAGCTGATACGCTTCGCCCAGCCCGTTGACCTGGCCTGCCCCAAAGCCGCTGGGCCAGCCGTGCTCGTCGTCCACGATGGTGGTCATCCCGCGCCGCCTGCCCGCCGCGATCATCGCGCGCACGCTGTCCATCCATTGCGGCCCCGCATACGGGATGGTTAGCCCTCCGCGCGCGTGCATCACATAGCCGCCCAGGCCGGCGTCCGCCATCCGGTCGACCTGCCAGGCGACCTCCTCCGGCGTGATGTGCTCCAGCCATCCCCAGTAGTTGCGCGGCCGGTAGACCATTTCCGGCGCACGCAACCCCATGAGCGCGTCCAGCGCGTTATCCATATGGCGTGCCTCCGGGCGGCTGGCTACGCTCCTTCAAACTTCCTGCGCTCGGCCCACAGGCCCAGCGCGGGGTTGGATACGTAGAAGATTTCCTCGCCGTCCTTAAGGATCTGGAAGCCGTCCTCCAGCGTGTCGGGGTTGTAGCGCTGGATTGCTTCATCGTAGGGCATGTAGGCAAAGCCCGCGCCCTCGACCTCCTCGCGGGTCAGGTGGCGGGTGCAGTAGGTGATCTTGAACCGGTCGTCGCTGCTGCCGTGGATCAGGTGCGCGGCGGCGGACAGGTTGCCCTTGAGCTCCTCGTGCTGTTTGACCATCTCCAGCACGTATTCGCGGCCGCGGTAGCCGTATTTGCGGATCAGCGCATCAATGGCATCGTCCTCGCCAAACTTGTCCACGCCGGGGGCCAGCACCACCAGCTCGCCGCCGTCGGCGATCGCCATGCGGGTGCGGTAGACGGACTTGTTGCCCAGCCATGTGCTTTTGAACTCCGTTTCGTCCAGCAACACCACGGCCTTGCGGATGGCGCGGTCCATCAGCGTCAGGTTTTTCTGCTGCGCCAGGGCCACGGCCTCCTCAAAGCGGACGCGCTCGCGCCCCAGGAACAGGCCATGCACCTTGATGCTGCCCTGCGGGGCGGTGGTCACGGTCAGGATGTAGCTGATGGGTACCTGCGCAAGGAAATGATCCTCGGCATAGTCCAGCAGCTTGCGCACCGGGGTATGGTCGCGGCCCATGATGCGCTCCATCCCGTAAAACGCGCCCAGCATGTGGCTGGCGTTGATCATGCGCGACCCGCCGCAGCCCACCAGCACGTTCTTGTTGCGGTTGGCCATGCCCACGACCTCGTGCGGCACCACCTGCCCGATGGACAGGATCAGGTCATACGTGGGATCCAGGATGCGCTTGTTGACCTCCACGGTCACGGCCTCATTGACCAGGCCCTCGGATACCTCCGTCAGGAAGGCCGCAGGCACCTCGCCCACGGGCACCACGTCGTTGCGCCAGTTGTGCACGATCATGCGCTCAAAGGGAATGGCGCCAAACATGCTCTCCCACTCGGGCTTGGTCACCGGCACGTGGGTGCCCAGCGCGGGCAGGATGTCCACCGTGCAGGTGTCCTTGAGCATGTCATAGAGCATCTCGGTGATGGGGCCGGCGTAGGAATGGAAGCGCGTATAGTCCGGCGGCAGCAGCAGCACCTTTTTCAGGGTGGGCAGCTGGTCCTTGAGCGCGTTTTCCATCGCGGACCGGATTTCGGCTTTCGTCAAGCCCTCCGGCGTGTTCTCATACAGGGTCAGTGATTTCATGGAACCTCCCTCAGGCGTTGTACTGGGAGGACGCTGTCGCGCCGCCTTCGCCTGTCCAGTCGGTGTGGAAGAACTCGCCGCGCGGCTTGTCCACGCGCTCATAGGTGTGCGCGCCGAAATAGTCGCGCTGGGCCTGCAGCAGGTTGGCCGGCAAGCGCGCGGTGCGCAGGCCGTCGTAGTAGCTTAGCGCGCTGGTCATCGCCGGGGCCGGGGCGCCCAGCGTGATTGCCTGCGCGCATACCTCGCGCCAGCTGTCCTGCGCGTTGTGGATGGCCTGGGTGAAATACGGGGCCATCAACAGGTTGTCCAGGTTGGGGTCGTTGTCAAAGGCTTCCTTGATCTTGCCCAGGAACACACTGCGAATGATGCACCCGCCGCGCCACATCAGCGCGATGCCGCCGAAATTGAGGTGCCAGCCGTAGGTCTGCGCGGCGGCCTTCATCAGCAGATAGCCCTGGGTGTAGGAGATGATCTTGCTGGCGTACAGCGCCTTGCGGATGCTCTCGATGAACTGCTTCTTGTCGCCGGTGAACTTACTGCCGGGGCCCTGCAGCTGCTTGGACGCCTTGACGCGGCCGTCCTTGTCCGACGACAGGCTGCGGGCAAACACCGCTTCCACGATCAGGGTTAGCGGCACGCCCTCGTCCAGCGCGGCGATGCCCGTCCACTTGCCGGTGCCCTTCTGCCCGGCTGTGTCCAGGATCTTGTCGATCAGCGGGGAGCCGTCGTCATCCTTCTTGGCCAGGATGTCGCGGGTGATTTCGATCAAATAGCTGTCCAGCTCGCCCTTGTTCCACTCGGCGAACACCTCGTGCATTTCGTCCGCGCTCATGCCCAGAGCCTCGCGCATCAGGTAGTACGCCTCGCAGATCAGCTGCATGTCGCCGTACTCAATGCCATTGTGCACCATTTTGACGAAGTGTCCGGCGCCGTTTTCGCCCACCCAGTCGCAGCAGGGCTGGCCGTCCACATGGGCGGCGATGGCCTGCAGAATGGGCTTGACATGCGGCCAGGCCGCGGGGCTGCCGCCGGGCATGATGCTGGGGCCCTTGAGCGCGCCTTCCTCGCCGCCGCTCACGCCGGTGCCGATGTACAGCAAGCCCTTGCTCTCCACATATTCGGTGCGGCGCGTGGTGTCCGGGAAGTGGCTGTTGCCGCCGTCGATGATGATGTCGCCCTTTTCAAGGTGCGGGATCAGCGCTTCGATGAAGTCATCCACCGGCTTGCCGGCCTTGACCATCAGCATAATCTTGCGCGGGGTTTTCAGGCTCTTGACCAGCTCCTCCAGCGAGTAGGTGCCGATGATGTTCCTGCCCTTGGCGCGGCCCTCGACAAAGTCGGTGACCCTCTGCACCGTGCGGTTGAACACCGCCACGGTGAAGCCCTTGCTTTCCATGTTCATGACCAGGTTTTCGCCCATCACGGCCAACCCGACCAGGCCAATATCCGCTTTCTTCATATCCACTCTCTCTCCTTGTGTTGTTACCGCACCACGCGGGCGTTGCCCTGCCAGACGCTCCACACCTGCTCCTCATTGGCGGGGGAGGCATAGTCCTCAAGCATGGTGGTGGCCAGCGCGCCGGTTGCCCAGGCAAACTGCAGGCATTTCTCGCTCTCCCAGCCCTTGAGCAGGCCGTACAGCAGGCCGCCCACAAACCCGTCGCCGCCGCCGATGCGGTCCAGGATCGGGATTTTGCGCGGCTCGGCATAGTGCCAGCCGTCGCGGGACAGCAGCAGCGCGCCCCACAGGTGCTCGTTGGCGCTCTCGACCTCGCGCAGGGTGGTGGCAAAGACCGACACATTGGGGAAGCGCTTCTGCGCCGTGCCGATCATGTCCTTGAAGCCTGCGATTTCGGCGTCCACGTCCTTGCCGCCGGCCTCGGGCCCCTTCAGACCCAGCGCCAGCTGATAGTCTTCCTCGTTGCCGATCATCACGTCGGTGCGCTCGGCGATGGCCAGGAAAATTTCGCGCAGTTCTTCCTCGCGATTCTTCCAGAAGGAGGCGCGGTGGTTCAAGTCAAACGTGATTTTGGTGCCCGACGCGCGGGCGTATTCGGACAGTTTCAGGCACAGCTGCCCGGTCTCCGGCGAGAGCGCCGCGAACAGGCCGGAGATGTGCATCATTTCGACGCCGTCCTGGTGGAAAATACGCTCCACGTCGAAATCCTCGAACTTGAGCGTGCGGCCCACCTCACCGGCGCGGTCGTTGTGCACGCGCGGGGCGCGCACGCCAAAGCCGGAGTCCGCGATGTTGAACTGGTGCCGGTATCCCCACGGGCCGCCCTGCGGCACTTCGGGCCCCTCGTAGGCGATGTTGCGGCGGCGCAGCTCGCCCTTGATGTAGGCGGCAATCGGGCTGTCCTTGACAAAGGCTGTCAGCACCTTGGTGTTCAGCCCCAGGGACGCCGATATATTGAGCACATTGCTCTCGGCACTGGTGGCCTGCATCGTGTAAAGATTGCCGTTGCCCACGGGCAGCCGCTCGGCCGGCGTGATGCGCACGCCCATGCTGGTGGCTGTCAACAGATGAATCTTTTTGGACATTGGTGGTACCCCCTTTTAAAAATATGTTGTCAGTTAAAACCGCTCGATGAGCAGCCGTTTGCGCTTGGGAAACACCTGGTTGAGCCATGCAGCGCGGTCATCGTCCACGGCAAAGTCGTGCAGGCAGGCGGCCTGTTCAAAGGAAATGACGCCGCTGACCATCTGGGACAGCAAACCCACCGGCACCGTCCACTCGGTCGTGGCGTCCGTTTTTTCCACCATTGCTTTGCCATCGCTGAAAATCACGCGCCAGGTGCCCGCGTTGCCGGGCAGCATGTCATCGGTCACGCCGATGGTCATCTCCCCGGTCAATCCGGGCGCGCCCAGCGTTTCCAGCCCCTTGCCCACGTTAACCAGCCGCACCATGCCGCGCGGGTGGCAGGATACGGTCAGATCATACGGCTCCGGGAACAGCGTGTGCGGCGACAGATCCTCCGGCAGCCTGATCCTGATGTTGGGGGCCTGCCCCTCTAGCAGCCGCAGGAAGCCCAGCAGCCCGCGCAGCGCGCGCGTGGACACCCAGGCGTAGTCATACACCTCAAAGGCGGCTTCGTCCCCTGTACCTGTGGGGCGCACCATGGCGTACGCGCCGGGCAGTTGGTCGTCATCGCGCCACAGGTAAATATACTCGCGCGATTTGCCGGAATTGTGCTTATCGCTCAGCCACCCTTCCCACAGGGAACGGCCGGTCTGATCGTCATCCCGGTCGCAGGCGAAGTTGCGCCCGGCGGCAAACTGCCGGTAGATGGCCTTGTAGGGCGCGCGGTCGTCACCGGCGACATACTCCCGCGCGGAACCAAAGGGCTTGTAGTGCGCCATCTGGGTCATTGGGATGTTGACCTCATACAGCGCATCGGCCACCTCGTAGCCAAACTTGCGGTAGTAGACAAAGCTGAACGGATACAGCGTGGAGAGCACATCGCCGCGCCGGTAGGCGTCGGCAAGGATCAGCCGCATGATCGCGCGCACATGGCCTTTGCGCCGGTACTCCGGCAGCGAGGCCACGCCGCCGATGCCACACATGCCCACCATGGCGCCGTTCAAGTCGGCGACAAAGGGCACGTCAAACACACAGGCCGCCATGTCGCCGCCATCCTCAAAGGCGGCGCGGATCTGCTTCCAGGAGTTGTCCTCGGGGTTGGGCTCGCCGCGCACGGAGATGAAAGCGGTGCTCAGAATCCGCCGCGCCTGCTCATGTTCTTCGCGCGTGATGGGCCGTACCTGCATATATTCCTCCGCCAATGCGCCATATTTGACCAACTACAGGATACCCCATTTGCGCGGTTCCGTAAAGGCTGGCGCGGGAAATGCCAGGAAAAGAGCCATGCGAAAAACCTTACCCCACCGGCAGCTCCCGCCGGACAAACTGAAGCATGTCCTCGGCGTCCTCCAGCGTGTCGGCCTCGTACCACAGCACGGTGCGCTGCTGCTTCAACAGCGCCAGGTTGTCCCTGATTTCATCCCGGCTCAGCGGCAGGATGGGGATGACCTGGCCCAACTGGTCCTTCACGCGCTTGTATACGGTGATGGCGCGGTCGGCGTTGGGGTCGTTGGAGATCTCCATCAGGGTCATTTTGGGGATGGTGGCAATCGCGGGCAGGCAGCGCTCGCCCAGCGCGTGGGTATGCATCATGGCGTGGTCATAGGCGTCGCACACGGCCTGGGTGTAGGGACGGCCAAAGCGCTCGAACTGCTCCACCGAAATCATGGTGGTGGCGTCCTCGGACATGTGGCCGATGCTGCGGCCGGGCAGCCACTCGCCAAAGCCGGTGACGCTGCCGCCCATCACCATGCCCGCCGCGTCCAGCTGCCTGCCGTAATAGTCGATGATGTACGCGGTGCAGCGCAACAGCAGCGCATGCAGCCCCTCCGGGTCGTCATGCAAATCATAGAAAAAGTCGTTGCCGCGCAGCATGTTGACCACGTCCAGGGCGCCCGACGTGCCGCGCACGCGGGGAATGAACACATCGCCGTATTTCTCGCGCACATAAGCGATGCCGCCCACCACCATGCGGTAGATGCCGTTGTTTTCGTCCAATGAGATCCGTTCCAGCTGCCTCGGATCGTCCATCAGCTGATGATGCCAGCTGGTGTCCTCCGCGTAACTGACGTGGCCGCCCAAAAAGGCGCTGTGCTCGGCAATGCCGTACCACGGGCCCAGGCAGGGCAGCTGGTCGTCGGCCAGATGTGCCCGCAGCGACCAGTTCGCCAGCTGGTTGTCGTAGCAGTGATCCAGGTATTGGTGTGTGTCCTCGGGGAATGTGTAGGCGGTCAGCAGCG
Organism: Bacillota bacterium; assembly: GCA_019137115.1. Classification (GTDB taxonomy): domain Bacteria; phylum Bacillota; class Clostridia; order Christensenellales; family Aristaeellaceae; genus JAGVSV01. The sequence continues at coordinate 391 of JAGVSV010000036.1, read as the reverse complement.
GCTGGGGCACCGCGCGGTCGCGGATGGCGCGCACCTTGAACAGCGCCTGCCCCGGCTGATCGGATGCGTGAAACCGCTGCGCCCTGTCCAGCACCTCTCCGATATCCGAACGAAAATTTTTCATAGAAGCCCTCCGCGGCGTCGCGCCGTGTTGTTCAGATCGCAAATCCAGCGCGCCCATTATAGCCGATGTGGCGGCGCGCGTCACGCCGCGCGGTGACCCTGCGCGGCGTTCTGGCTGAATGCAGGAAAAAATGAAATATTTGTAGAATTTGTATTGCGGAATATCGTTCGTTCATGCTACAATGCGTAACCAACCGGTAATAAATTGGGAAGGGGGCGGATTCCGCGGAAACGGCGTTCGGCGTCCTTGCGTTTGTGATTTTCGTGC
>JAGVSV010000256.1 GCA_019137115.1 Bacillota bacterium | reverse complement strand
CCAATCAAAAAGAGCGCACCGCGCTCACCCTCCACTACGTCGACCTCCTGCCCCACAACCGCGCCGCCGAAGCCATGTACATCAGCGTCCGGCACCTGTTCCGGATACAGAAAAAGGCGCTGATGCACCTGGAAGCGCTGACGCAATGAAGTGTTGCTGCGCAACATGAAGCGCCACTTCATTACCTCCTTGCCTGCCCCCTCCTATCCCTCTATAATGCATCAGGCAAGGAGGTACCCCATCGTGCCCAACTTCAGCCTTCCGGATGATGTGTTCCTGCGCGCGGCGCGGGCGTTTCCCACGCCGTTTTATCTGTATGACGAGCGGGGCATCCGGGAGACCGCCCGGCGGGTGTATCAGGCGTTTGCCTGGTGCCCGGGCTTTGTGCAGCATTTGCCCAACCCGGTCATATTGCGCATTCTGCTGTCCGAGGGCTGCGGGCTGGACTGCGCGTCATTAACCGAGCTGATGCTCGCCGAGCGCGTGGGCGCAACGGGTGATGCCATCATGTTCAGCGCCAATGCCATGCCGCCCAACGAGTTTGACAAGGCGCGGGCGATGGGCGCGTTGATCAACCTGGATGACATCACCGACATTGACACGCTGCGGGATCATGGCGGCATACCGGACACCGTGTGCGTGCGCTACAACCCCGGCGGGGATTTCATGGCCAGCAACACGATCATCGGCAAGCCCGGCGAAAGCAAGTATGGCTGGACGCGGGCGCAGCTGGTGCCGGGGCTGTTGAAGCTCAAAAGCCTGGGCATGAAAGCCTTTGGCCTGCACGCGTTTCTGGCCAGCATCACGATGGACCGCGCCTATTATCCGGCGCTGGCACGGATGCTGTTTGAAATCGCCGCCGAGTTGCGCGATGAAATCGGCCTGCCGCTTGCGTTCATCAACCTGTCCGGCGGCATCGGCATCCCCTACCGCCCGGAGGAAAAACCCATTGACATCATGGACGTGGGGGAACAGGTGCAAAAAGAATACATCCGCGTGTTTGGCGACCCGGACACCGCGAACGTGGGCATCCGCACCGAGCTGGGGCGGTACATGACCGGTCCGCACGGCTGGCTGCTGGCCCACGCCATGCACGAAAAAAATACCCACAAGCGCTTTCTGGGCGTGGACGCCTGCGCGGCCAATTTGTTGCGCCCGGCGATGTACGGCGCGTACCATCACATCCACATCGCGGGAAAACGCGAAGCGCCTGTCACCACCCTGTATGACGTGACGGGCTCCCTGTGCGAAAACAACGACAAGTTTGCCATCGACCGCATGCTGCCCGAAGTGGACATGGGCGACCTGCTGGTCATCCACGACGGCGGCGCGCATGCCTTCGCGATGGGCTATCAGTACAACGGCCGCCTGCGCAGCGCCGAGGTGCTCTATACCGAAAACGACGGTTTCCGCCTGATCCGCCGCGCCGAAACGCCGGAGGACTATTTTGCCACGATGGTCTGGGAATAAGTGGCGGCTTTGCCGCCAATGATGTGTCCTTCGGACAATGAAGTTCAGCTACGCTGAATGAAGCGGCGCTTCGCGCCAATGAAGTGTGCGTGCGCGCACATCGGAACAGGACCGTGTTGCCTGTGTTCCTGGCATCTGACAGTCCACAGAAAATGGAAAAGCGTCCTGTAGCGCCTATTCCATCGCCAGCACGCGGTTCACCGCGCGCTGGTCAAGCTGCGGGATGGGGATGATTTCCGGCGGGGGGCTGTCCAGGGGGTTGAGCTGCTTGCGGTAATGCGCCACGTCCCGCCAGGCGGCGCATTTGTAGCCCGCGTTGCGCAAGACGGCGACCTGTTCAAAGCCGAACGCGGCTTGCAGGTGCTCGCTGGCCGGGTTGGGCAGCACCACCACGGCATACGCGTGGCGGAACCCCTGCATCCGGACAAGTTCAATCAGCGCCGCGTACAATTGCTTTCCCAGGCCGTGCCCGCGCATGTCCTGGCGCAGGTACAGCGAGAGCTCGGCGTTCCAGCGGTAGGCCGCGCGCTGGCCGTAGCGGCCGGCATAGCCATAGCCCACAATGTCCGCACCCTGCTGCGCGACCAGATAGGGGAACATCCCCACCGTGCCCTGGATGCGGCGCTGAAATTCTTGAAGAGTGGGCGCCTCTGTCTCAAACGTGACAGAGGTTTCGATATAGGGCGCGTAAATGCCTAGCAGCGCCCCGGCGTCCGCCGGCAAAGCAAAGCGCAGGGTGATTGACTCCATTTTCCTCTCCTCCCGCTGGCGCGCATTCTATCACTGCGCCCATGCCCGGTCAATTGGCGCAAAACCCATAGGCGGCGCACACGGATTTTACACACGCGGACATTGAGCTGCTGGAAAAAACCCTGAAACTGGAGGGCGGAGCGGGAAAGCAAGGTATGTGGGCCTGATCCCGCTGGTGGCGGTGATCGTGGCGGTGGGGGTATACGCGGTGTACGACGGCACAAGGGTGGCTGCCGTCACCCTGCGCGGCTACATCGGCGGCGAGAAAATCGGCCTGGTGGACGACCCGAAGTTTGCCGATATCCTCAAAAAGCGCTTCAATACCACCTTCACCTATCAGAAGGCCGGGTCGCTGGACATGATCGGGCTGGATCACACCGGGCGCGATCACCTGTGGCCCTCCAGCCAGACGGCGCTGGACCTGTACGAAATGCGGCACGGCAAGCCCAAACGCTCCGAGATCATCTTCAACACGCCCATTGTGCTGTATACAAGGCGCATGGTGGCCGACGCGCTGATCACCAACGCCTATGTCACCGAGCAGAACGGCACATACTTTTTAGACATGGCCGAGTTCCTGCCGGCGCTGGAAAGCGGCATGCACTGGAGCGATTTGGGCTTGGACCTGTACGGAACGGTGGTGGTGTTCACCACCGACCCGACCAAATCCAATTCCGGCAATATGTTTGCAGGCCTCCTGGCCAACATGATCAACGGCGGCAACGTGGTGACCCAGCAGACCGTGGACGCCGTGCTGCCCAAGCTGACCGTCATCTACCGCCGCCTGGGCTATGCCGAAAGCAGCAGCGCTGACCTGTTCAGCCAGTTTCTCAAAACCCGCGTGGGCGCCAAGCCGATGGCCGCGGGCTATGTAGGCCAGCTGATCGAGTTTTCCAATACCAACCCCGGCGACTACGCGCAGCTTAAGGACGATGTGATCATGATGCATCCGGTGCCCACGGTGTGGTCCAGCCATGTGCTGCTGGGGTTGACCGATCAGGGCGCAAAAGCCGTGGACGTATTGATGGACAAGGAAATCCAGACGCTGGCGTGGGAAAAGCACGGCTTCCGCACCGGCATCAACTCCGCCAATGTGGACACCAGCGGCCTGAAGGTGGCCGGGGTGTCGCCGGTGATCTCGCGCATCATCCAGATGCCCGATTCCCAGGTGATGCAGCGGCTGATTGACGCGCCGCAATAGGCGCTCAGGCCTGTTTGATCGCCTCTTTGACGAACGCGGCGGCCGCGTCCAGATCGCGCTGGTTGGGCCGGGTGAAGCGGATGAACAGGAAACCGCCGGGGCACACATGCTCCTTTTCGTCCACCGCAAGCCCCTGGCTGGCCAGCGCTTTGCGCAGGTCCAGGTCGCGCGCGTCGGGGCTGGCGCAGGTGATCACCAGCGTCAGGCGCGGCGTGGTGTCCGGCGTGAGCGCCTGCAATGCGTTGAGCATCTTGGGGTCGCTTTTGCCCGCGTAGATGCCGCTGACCAGCACCAGATGTCCGCGCGGCGGCGGACCCTCCCTCAGGTTGTGCACCGGCAGCTTCAGCGTGTTGCCGATGTGCTCGGCGATTTTGCGGGAGTGGCCGGTTCTCGTCCAGTATGCAATGCTTGTATCCATGAAAAGTCCGCCTTTCTGCCTATGCCAGCCCTTCGATCAGGGTGAGCACCGTCTCCAGTTCATGCGCCTTGACCTTGTCGCAGTCGCGGCCGGCCTTGACGCAGTCCACAAAGTAGCGGATCTCGTTCAAATACGCGTTGCTGGTGGGCACACTGGGGTCGTCAAACGTGGCGGTGGCCTTGACCGGCTGTTCGTTGGTGCCGTCCTCGTGGTAGATGGTCAGGGCGCCGCCCTCATATTCCATCACGGCTTTCTCAAACTGGAAGCGGTACGCGCTGCGGAAGCGGAACACCGCGTTGTACCAGGTGGCCTGGCAGGACACAAAGAAGCCGTCATAATGATACACCACGTGGATGTCGTCGCGCTTTTCGCCCCGCGCGCGGTTGACCTGCATGGAGGCGGGCTTGCCAAAGGCATACACCAGAAAGTCCAGATCGTGGATGTGCAGGTCAAAGGGCGTTAATCCGCTGCGCTTTTCGTCCAGCATCCAGTTGTCCCAGCTGCGCCGAGGGGTGGAGCCCACGCGCGTCATCGTGGCGCTGATCAGCGCGCCATATTTTTTGGTCCGGTACGCCTCCCTAAGCAGCTCATACTCCTGCCAGAAGCGCAGCACCTGCGCGGTCATGAAGCGCACGTTGTTTTTTTGCGCGGCTGCATAGGTGCGCTTCACGTCCGCCTTGTTCAGCGACAGCGGCTTTTCGGTGATCACGTGGATGCCCCGGTTCATGGCTTTGACTGCAAAATCAGCGTGCAGGTTGGTGGGCAGGCAGATGTCCAGGATGTCGATTTTCTCTTTGGCCAGCATCTCGTCAAAATCGCTGTACCCGGTGGCGCCGGTGAAATCCTTTGCGCGCTGCACCATCTCCTCCCGGATGTCGCACACCGCGGTGACTTTCGCGTCCTCCACGTTCTTCCAGGCGTCCATGTGGGCGCGGCTGATGTTGCCCACGCCCACGATCGCTACGTTCAGAATGCTCATTCCAGCTCCTTGATCAGGTCGTTGAGGTATTGTTGCGTGGCCAGGATGTCCTTGATCTGCTGCTCGCCGGAGATCTCCCGCTCGATGGTCAGGCTGCCGTCATATCCCAAATCCTTGAGCGCCTTGATTAGCCGGGGAAAGTCACACTTGCCCTCGCCCACCTTGACCTCGCGCCCCAGGTGGCGGCCGTTGGTGGGGTATAATCCATCCTTGGCATGCACGCCGCGCACGAACTTGCCAAACACGTCCAGCGCGTCCACCGGGTTGGCCTTGCCGTACAGGATCAGGTTGGCAGGGTCGAGGTTGACATACAGGTTGTCCAGGCCAATGTCCTCAAAACAGCGGATCAGCGTGACCGGCGTCTCCTGCCCGGTTTCAAACAGCAGGTTCTGCCCCTGACGCTTCAGATGCTGCGCCACGAAGCGCATGCCGTCCACAAAGCCCGCGTACTCGGGCGCGGTGGGCGTCTCCGGGATGAACCCCATGTGGCTGACCACGTCGGCGATGCCCAGGGACAGCGCGAAATCAGCGCCCCGGATCAACTCCTGCATGCGGCCCCAGCGGTACGCCGGCGGCACCAGCCCCAATGTTTCCGGCCCCTGCACGAAGTTCCACACCTTCGGCCCCGTCCACCCGCACCAGAACGCGGTGATGGTGACGCCATATTCTATGAGCGCCTTTTTGATAACTTCCGCTTCCTCCGGCGTCCACAGCTCCGGCTGCCAGCTCAATAGCTGCGCGTGGGCAAAGCCTTTGTCAGCGGCGTCCTTGATATGCTGCGCCACATCGCCTGCGCTGTGGCGGATACAGATTCCTACGTTCATCATGGTGTGCTCCTTCCGGCATTACGCCGTTTGTTCGTCAAAGTTGAGCCCCAGTTTGGCCAGCCTGGCGGTGACCACCATCGCCAGCACGGCCAGCAGGCCCTGCATCAGCATGGGCAGCGCGCGGTTGGTCTGCGATAGGAGGCCGGCCAGCGGCGCGAACACGGAGGCGATCAGCACGCTGAGCATCGTGAGCATCCCCAGCATCCGCGCGCGCTCCTCGCGGTCGAGCACCTGCATTTTCAGCGCCGGCATCAGCGGGTACACGATGGCCATCGCCACGCCGTCCAGCGCCACGCCAAGGATCACCACCGCCAGCGCGCCCGGCACGCCCGGCAACAGAAACAGCCCAAAGCTGATCAGCGCAAAGATGCCCATCGCCATCATCATGGGCTTCCGGAAGTACCGCAAATCCAGCCGGGGCACCACGGTTAAGTACAGCGCCAGCATGGCGAGAGACCGCACGGTGTTGAGCAGCGGCAGCATCGTGTCCCGCATGCCCAGCCGGTCGGTCAGCAGCAGCGGCAAAAACTTGTCGTTGATGCTGCGCATCACGGAAAAGCAGGTGATCAGCAGCAGCACCAGCATCACGCGCTTGTCCTTCACCATCCGGGCCACCACCCGGCGGCTGTCCCACACCTGGCTAAAGACGCCCACGTTCTTCATGGCCTGCCTGCGCCGCACGCCCACCTCGGTTTCGGTGGTGATCATATACAGCAGGCCAAACTTGAGCACCATCAGCACAAACGTCAGCCAGTACAGAAAGCGCATCAGGTGGATCAGCGAAAAATGCTGCCGCAGCAGAATGGTGACCGGCGACACAAACGCCGACACCAGCCCGGCCAGGCTGATGATCGCGTACAGGCGGATGATCTGATCCGGCGGCGCATCCTCCACATACAAAAGGCCCCAGGAGTTTTCCGGGATGCGCCACATGCCATTGAACACCGCCGCCCACAAAAACCACGTGAAATTCTGCGCCATGGCCCACAGCATCAGCGGCACGCCCCACGCCAGGCTGTCAAAGATCAGCGTGCACAACCTTCGGCCCAGCTTGTCGGTCAACACGCCCGCAAACGCGGCGGACACCGTCTGGGACAGGAAATACACCGCCTCCACAATGCCGATCTGCAAGGGCGTCAAGCCCAGCGCCACCATGTACACCGCGGCCAAAGGCGCGTACAGGTTGTACGGGATGCCCCACATGGGCTCCGTGTACGCACAGGCGCGCTGGTTGCCCTTTAAGTTTTTGAGCGTCGTGAGCAGTCCCTCGCCGTTGGGGCCGCGGTTGTCAGCCATCGATCAGTCCCTCCACGGCGGTCATTTGTTTAAAAAGATCGGGTTGCTCCACGCCATGCGCCCCTGGTCATCCGTCACCGTAACGCGCACATAGGTGTAGCGGTCGGGCAGGGTGAATGCCGCCTCGGTCAGCGGCTGTTCCTGCGCGGCGATGCGGTGGTAGGGCAGCCCGCCCCAGTTAAACGAAATCGCGCCGGCTTCGGAGCACGCCACATGCGCCACGCCGTCTTCTACATAAAAGTCCCGGATCACCGGCCCGCAGGAGGCATAGAACGCGCCGTCCCGGAGCGCCTGGATGATCGCGGTGGGGTGGTTCTCCGAATTGACCATCACCCAGCCCAGGCAGTGGCTGGCCATGCGGTGGCCGTCGTCGGTGGCCACGCCCCAGATTTTCTTGCCCATCAGCAGCAGCTCGTCCCAGTCGCGCTCGTTGTTCAGGTCCATGTTGTTTTCCTGCACGCACCCGGTGTTCCACAGTTCCATCGCGGCATCGCCCTGGAGCTGATCAAAACTGCGCGTGGGCGTGCAGCTCCAGCCGGGATGGCAGTAGATGGTCAGGTTGTTGTTCTCGTGCAGCATGTCCAGCACCGGCTGGTACTCGGCCTGCGTGGCGACCCGGCCGGACGGAAACACCTGGTCCTGTTCAAAGCCGTTGCCGTCCTCCCTTGTCGGCCCCACGCTGACCGTGTGCAGGCAGTGGCCCGGCGCGTCGGTCAACCCGCGGTCCATCTCCATGCCCGGCAAAATGGTCAGCTTGGAGCCGGGCAGGAAGTTTTTGTAGTTGTAGATGCGGTGATCCGTGATCGCCAGGAAGTCATAGCCATGCTCCTCGTGCATACGGATCACGTCCTCCGGCGTGCCCACGCCGTCCGAGCGCGTGGTGTGGCAGTGCAGCCCGCCCTTGAGCAGCTTTTCCCTGCCCGTGAATGCCTGTTGACGCAGCATAAACCCTCCCGTATTCGCTATTCGTTCAGCGCCCTGACCCAGATGTCGGCGATCAGCTGATGCCCCGCCGGCGTGGGGTGCACCCCGTCGGCCAGCCAGTGGTGAGCGGGCGCCAGCCCGCAGGCGTCCTCAAACGCTTTCTGCAGCGGCACAAACTGCGCGCCGGCCGCTTCCGCCACACGGCGCGCGGCCTGTGCGCGCAGGCCCACCTCCTTGTCAAAGGTCTCCCACCGTTCTTTCGTGGCGGCGCCGGGCAGCACAAACGGCTCCAGCACCATGATATGCACATTGGGCAGCGCGGCGCGCGTCTCCTCCAGCAGCATGCCATAGATGCGCTCGTACTTGGGCGCTTCCATTGATGCAATCGATCTTCCAGCGCGCGTACAGGTCAACCACGCGGTTGCCGCTGATGCCCCGGTTGATCACCTCATACTGCTGCCCGTGGTCGCGCCCCAGGCGCGCCGCCACCAGCAGCGGGTATCCGCCGCCCAGCCCCCTGTCGTCGGTACGGCTGCGCCCGGCATCGGTGATCGAATCCCCCTGGAACAGAATGATGCTCATGTGTCCTCCTGTCAGGCCTCAAAGCGCAGCACGTTCCAGCTGGCTTTGGGCAAAACCACCGCGCCCTTTTCGGGCTTCAACGCTTTGGGCACGACATTGTCCGGGTTCTTCTCGGTGTTGACGGCCTTGAGGTCGTCATGCACGAGCACCTGGTGCTCCTTAAGCGTCAGCTTGCCGAACGAGCGCAGGTCGAGCGTCAGCTCCGCGGCTTCGTCCAGGCTGCGGTTGACCGCGAATATGGTCAGCCCGCCGTCGTCGTTCAGCACCGCGGCGGCGTCCACCAGCGGCACGTCCGTGAAGCTTTTCGTGTCGTGCTTTTCGCACGTGATGATGGGCTGCAGGGACTTGCCGCGGCCGAATTTGCTCGCCTGCATCAGCGGGTAGAAGATGGTCTGCGCCCAGGCGCCGCCGTTGGGGTTGGTCATGATCGGCGCGATCACGTTGACCAGCTGCGCCATGCACGCGATGCGCACCCGGTCGGCGTTTTTCAGGAACGTGATCAGCATCAGCCCCACCAGCAGGGCGTCCTCAAAGTTGTAGGTCTCTTCCAGCAGCTCAAGCGCCGTGCCCCAGGGCTGTTCCTTGTAGATTTCCTCGTTGCGCTGGTTGGAGTGGTACCACACGTTCCATTCGTCAAACGACAGCTGGATGCGCTTTTTGGCGTGCTTCTTGCCGCCCACCGCGTCGCACAGCGCCACCACGGTTTTGATAAACTGGTCCAGGTCCATCGTGCGCGCAAGGAAATCATTGGTGTCGTTGGTGCGGTTGCCGTAATAGGTGTGCAGCGAGATATAGTCCACATTATCATAGCACTCGGTGAGCACCTCGTATTCCCACTCGCCAAACGTGCGCATCCCGGAGTTGGACGAACCGCAGGCCACCAGCTCGATGGACGGGTCGACCAGCTTCATCAGTTTGGCCGCCTCGTTGGCGATGCGCCCGTACTCATAGGCGGTTTTGGCGCCCATCTGCCAGGGGCCGTCCATTTCATTGCCCAGGCACCACAGCTTGATGTCCAGCGGGTCCCTGGCGCCGTTTTTGCGCCGCAGGTCGGACAGCTGCGTGCCCTTGGGGTGGTTGGCGTATTCCACCACCTGCCGCGCGTCGTCCGGCGTGCCCGTGCCCAGGTTGACCGCGTACATAACCTCGGTGTTGGCCTTTTTCGCCCACGCGGCAAACTCATGGATGCCCACCTCATTGGGTTCCGTGGTCTTCCACGCCAGGTCCAGCCGCTTCGGGCGCTTGTCCTTGGGGCCAATGCCGTCGCGCCAGTCATAGCCGCTGACAAAATTGCCGCCCGGGTACCTGGTCACCGGCACGTCCAGCCGCCTGACCAGGTCAATCACGTCCTGCCGGAACCCCTCGCTGTCCGCGGTGGGGTGGCCGGGCTGGTAAATGCCCGTGTACACCGCCCGGCCCAGGTGCTCGATGAAGTTGCCATACAGCCGCTTGTCGATGTCGGCAATCAGGTAATCCCTGTCCAGGATCATCTTTGCTTTGCGCATATCCGGACTCCTTTTCTGCGGGTTGCCCCGTTTTTTTCCAACGTTATCCTATCCAGTTCGCTTCCTGATGTCAATTGGATGGCAAAGGACGTCCAGGACGCAAAACAAGCGCCCGTTGCGGCGCGGCCGCTATGCGACAGCATTGACGCATGCCGCCGGTTCGCCTATGATTCCCAAAAAGAGCGCATGCGCACGGGGAGCGGAGCATGGAACAGGCGTATTTGTTTGTGCATTTCAAAGAGAAGGCGACGCCGGACGGTGAGCAGGTGTATTTCGCTGTCAGCCGCGATGGCTTCACATGGCAGGCCATCAACGGCGGCCAGCCGGTGCTGTGGAGTTTCCTGGGCGAGAAAGGCGTGCGGGACATGACCATCACGACCATGCCGGATGGCACGTCTATTATCGTGGCAACCGACCTAAGCCTGGCGTACAACCTGTGGGGTAAATATCAGGGACAGTGGCCCAACATCGTCAGGGGCGGCAGCAAGCAGCTGGCGCTGTGGCGCTCCAACGACCTGGTTCATTGGGGCGCGCAGGAGATGATCGCTTTCCCGGATGCCGATTTTGGCTGCCTGTGGGCGCCGGATATCCTGTACATGCAGGACAGGGACGCCTACCTTCTGCACTGGACGTCCTCGGTGTCCGCCGACGGCTTTATGAAGCAGGCGATCTACGGCAGCGTCACGCGCGATTTCC
>JAGVSV010000225.1 GCA_019137115.1 Bacillota bacterium | reverse complement strand
TCTGCAGCGCCGCGTCCTGCTCGTCAGGCGCAGCGGACATCAGCTGCTGCAGCAATGCCAAGTCTCCTGACCGGATAGCAGAAACCAGGCCCGTCAGAAGCACATCGGTGGCACCAAGCAATGCATACTCCGGTATGGATTTGAGCGCTTCGTAGTAGTCCTCATAGGGTATATTCAGCGCCGACACCGCCGTAGCGTGCGCGATACCCAGATACCGTACATGCCAAGGATCGTACAGATAACCGGTGGTTTCCGTCCACGACCGCTGGTACCGTATCACAAAACCATAGCGATGGGCATTCTGGGCAACCCAGATGCCTTCCGGCGTTTCGCCAAACGCGCGGTTGAGCCGTGGCATGGACGGGCTTTGCAGATCCATCGCCAGCCCGAGCTGGTGCTCGCTGGCGCCCGCCGGTGCAACGGTGCGCCAGGCTTTCTCCTTGGTGCCGACTTCCTTGACCTTGGCCTGGAAGCGCAGGTCCTGCACGCCAAAGCTGCGGTACCCGGACGCAGCGATCAGGGTGTGCCCTTGCGCCAGCGCTTCCTCAAACATCCGCTCCAGGGCACGCGCGGCGGAAAGGCGCATGCGGATGCCTTGTTCCTCGCCCTTTCTGCGCATCGCCACCTGTGGTACAACCAGATCCTCAGGCACGTATTTCTTGGTCACCTTGCTTGCGCGGTTCACCAGTGCCAGTACGCCGTGATAGGTCAGCACCTGTGGCAGGCTGCCGTCATCCACCTGTACGGCAAGTGCGGGCGCGGTCAGAAACAAAACGACCGCCAACAACAGGGCAAACCCGCGCTGTTTCACTGGGAGCCACCAAACGATACTTCGCTGTCCCCTTCGCTGTCGGTCTGGGTGAGGGTAACCGCGTCCGGCAGTGCGGTCAGTTCACGGGCAAGCGCCAGGAAATCGCCGCCCGCTTGCTCATAGGCCGCAATGGCGGCGCGGTACTCCTGCGTAAACTCCTCCAGCGTCAGGCCATGCTCCATTATATAGCGGGCCACCGGCTCCCCCACATAACGAAAGTGCCATGGCTCATAGATGATGCCGGTGACGTCCTCCTTGTCCGGCATATAGCGCAGAATAAAGCCAAACTCCGCGCACACGGATGCCATCCATTGCGCCTCGGGCGTGTCCCCGAACGCCGGGGTCATGCCTTCCCTTTTGGTCCACTCATAGTTGAGGATGTCCACCCCTAACCCGGTCTGGTGATCCGATGAGCCGGGGTAGGCAACCACACCGTCGTCCTTGTTCAGCTTGTCCATGCGGTTCTGGTACATGGTGCTCTGCGTCTGGTAGTTGCGGTAGGCGCTTTTGACATACAGGGTGTATCCGGCTTCAGTCGCCGCGGCGAACATGTCCTGAAGGGCCAGCGCGGCTTCCTTGCGCAGCTGTGGATCCGATATGACTGCCTTTAGTTTGAGGTCCATCAGGTTGCGCGGCACAAAATCGCTGGGCAGCAGCTCCTCGCGGCTTGCGATGGTCAAAAAGCCGTTGCGGTTCTCCAAAATGTCCGCCGTGATCGGGTACGTCCATTCCACCACGCCTTGCGTTTTTGCGGCAGGAGCGAACAGCCAGCCGAAAACCGCAACAAACAGCAAGCAAGCGGTCCCTGTGCGAACGCCCCGCTTCACTGCGGCAGCCCTCCCAGCAGGGACTGGTTCAAAATCGCCTCGCTTAACGCGTCCACATAAATTTCCAGCGGCACGTCCAACCGGTACAGTTGGGCCGCATGCTCCTTGCCGACATAGCGGATATGCCACGGCTCGTAGGCGTAGCCGGTGATGCCCGTCCATTCCTCCTTGTAGCGGATGACAAAACCGAACCGGTGCGCGTTTTCAGCTACCCACAGGCCTTCCTTTGTTTTGCCAAAGGAAGCGTTCAGACCGCTGCCGGATTTGCGGCCAATGTCCATCGCCAGGCCCAACTGGTGCTCACTGGTGCCCGGCGGGGCAACCAGCAGCTGCGCCTTGTCCACGCTACCGGTGTTCCGGATTTTGCGGTTGTAGATCGCCTTCTGGCGCGCGAAGCTGCGGTAGCCGGACACCGCCTCCAACACAAAACCCTGTTCTTCCTTGGCGGCCTTGAACAATTCCTCCAGCGCCTCAGCTGCCTCCCTTCGCATGGTGATGTTGCCGTACTGTGTGCGCACATTGGGGCGCACAAGGTCCTCGGGCGCATAGTCCTGCGACAGCGCAAAATCTCGGTTGACCAGAAACAGCGATGCGCCCAGGTTGGTGCGATCCGCGATGGTCTGTGCCCCCAGGTTGCCCAGGGACAAAAGCACGGCGGCGATGGCTACGATGCGGTTCAGCAAAACGACTCCTTCGTGGCTTGTAGATTGTACTTGGCCAGCACCCTCTGGATGGCTGGCATGCTGCCTGTCACGGTCACACGCGTGCCTGTGTCCAGGTGCTCCTCATCGCTCAGCCGCCCGGTCTGCCTTAGCTCGTTGAGCGCACTGTAGCTGGAGAACGGGATCAACACCTGCGCGGTGCTTTCCTGCGTGCGCAGGGCGTCCCCGATCATTACAAGCAGCTCATCCAGGCCTTCCCCTGTCACAGCGGAGGTGCGCACCGCGCCGGGAAGATGCGGCGCATTTTCCTCGTTTGCCAGGTCCCATTTGTTGAGCGCCTCGATGCGTGGCTGCACGTCCGCGCCCAGATCGGCCAGCACCTTTTCCACCACGGCGCGCTGTGCCTGCCATTCAGGGTTGGACGCGTCGTGTACAAGCACCAGCAGGTCGGCCAGCACGGCTTCCTCCAGGGTTGCGTGAAATGCCTCAATCAGCTCGGTGGGCAGCTTGCTGATGAACCCGACTGAGTCCACCAAAACAAATTCGCCGCCATCCGGCAGCACCATGCGCCGGGAAATGGCATCCAGCGTGGCAAACAGCCGGTCTTCCACGAACACGTCAGAACCGGACAGGCGGTTCATGAGGCTGGATTTGCCTGCGTTGGTATAACCCACCAGCGCAACCACCGGCACGGCGGCACGCTCCCGGTTGCGCCTGCGCAGCGCGCGCTGCTTCTCCAGCTCCTCCAGCTCGCCGTTCAGGGTATTGATCCTGCCCCGGATATAGCGCCGGTCCATCTCCAGCCTGCTTTCGCCGGGCCCGCGGGTGCGCGTACCCACGCCGGATGTCACCCGCGAGAGCACCATGCCCTTGCCGATCAGGTGACTGGCGCGGTAGTTCAGCTGCGCCAGTTCCACCTGCAGCTTACCCTCACGGGTGTTGGCGCGCTGGGCAAAAATTTCCAGGATCAGCGTGGTGCGGTCCAGCACCTTGAGCCCGATGACGGTTTCCAGATTGCTCTGCTGGGTAATGTTGAGCTCGTCATCCATCACCACGGTGTCCGCTTCCAGCGCCTGGGCATCCAGCGCCAGCTCCTGCGCCTTGCCGCTGCCCACGTAGGTGGCAGGGTCGGGCCTGGACTTGCTTTGGGCGGATCGCCCGACCACCGCCAGCCCCGCGCTTTCACACAGGGATTGGAGTTCATCCAGCGTTTCCACGCTGTCCAGCCCTACGATCAGCGCCCGCTCCTGCTCAGGCTTCGTGTTCAGCTGTGGATCAGGGCGTATGACATCACTCTCCAGCATGCGCGCGATCCAGGCTTCCTGCGGAATGTCCTCGAGCGCGACATGCGGCAACAGCTCGGGCTGGTCGTCGCCCATTTCGGGCAGACCGTGAAACGCCACCGCAACGCCCGTGATGCGCCCATCCGCATCGACCCCCAACGCGCACATGGCATCCAGCATCAGCGTCTTGAGCGCGGACAGGTCAACATCAGAAAGCGCTGCGCTTCCGCCGGGATGCGTGTGGATGCATCGTACGCCGGACAGGCGCGCCTGGTTGCGCCGCAGGCGCAGGTCTGCCAGCTGTACATTGTCCACCGTGCCGATGGTCACGTCCATCACACGGCCGGAGCGCGCGATATAAACCGACAATTCCCTGTTCATGCGCGCGGACATGCTGCCCATCGCCAGGGCAAGTTCCCCGGGGAGAAACTCATCCCTGTCGATTTCATAATCGTACAGCGTTTCCAGCTCTTCCAGCAGGCTTTTGCGAACGCCGTCCAGGTTCCCGTGTATTTCTGCCATCCAGTCTCCTTAATGCTTAGTGGGCGCGCAGATCGGCCACCAGTTTGGGCAGCACGCGCAGCACCTCATCGATTTCCTCATCAGTGTTCAGGTCGCTTAACGAAAAGCGGATGGCACTCCGCGACTGAACGCGGTTGCGTCCGATTGCCACCAGCACATGGGATGGTTCCAGCGCGCCTGCTGTGCACGCCGCGCCCGAGGACGCCGCGATGCCCGCCAGGTCCAGCCGCAGCAGCAGGGCTTCCCCCTCCACGTCATCAAAGTGCACGTTGATGTTGCTGCACAGCCTTTGTGTCGCGGAGCCGTTGAGATGGGCACCGGGAATGCCGTCCAGGATGCCGTTCATCAGCCTGTCGCGCAGGGTTTTGATGCGGGGTGTGGCCGTTGCGCGGTTCTCCTGCGCCAGACGCATCGCCGTGCCCATGCCAACAATACCGGCCACGTTTTCGGTGCCCGCCCTGCGGCCCATCTCCTGCGCGCCGCCAACCAGCAGCGGCTTGATCGGCGTTTTGCCGCGCACATACAGCACGCCCACGCCCTTGGGCCCGTGGACCTTGTGCGCAGACAGCGACAGCAGATCCGCCTGCCAAGCGTTTATATCAATGGCGATGGTGCCGGCGGCCTGTACCGCATCCACATGCATCGGGATGCCGTGTTCGCGGGCAACCGCGCCGATTTCGGCGATCGGCTGCAGCGTGCCGATCTCGTTGTTGGCAGCCATCACGGAGATCAGCCGTGTGTTTTCGGTGATGGCATGGCGCACATCATCCGGCGAAACGATGCCCTCACCGTCCACCGCCAGATAGGTGATGCGGTGCCCCTGCTGTTCCAGCCAGCGGCAGGTGTTGAGCACCGCGTGGTGCTCAACCGCCGTGGTGATGACATGACCGCCGGCCATCCCCTCCATCATGCCGCGCAGCGCCCAGTTGTCGCTTTCGGTGCCGGAACCGGTAAAAAACACCTCTTTCGCATCCGCGCCAATGGCAGATGCCACTGCGCGGCGCGCCTGTTCCACCGCTTTGCGGGATGCGCGGGCCAACGCATACACCCCGGACGCGTTGCCATATTGCTGCCCAAGGAAAGGCACCATGCTGTCCAGCACTTCAGGTGACAGCATGGTGGTGGCCGCATTGTCCAGGTAAATCATCGATGCACCGCTCCTTTGCCCTGCAAAACGATCGTATCAAAGGCGAAAATGGGTGTCAAGTTGGGTCCCTTCCTCTTAATACATGGCAATCTCTTCCACCGCCCTGCTGTACCTGGCCATCGCGGCTTGCTGCACCATCGCCCATTCCTGCGCCAGCACCGGCTTGGTGGCCAAATCCCGTACGCACGCGCGCGTTTCCTCGATCAGACGCATGTCGCTGATACCCAGCGCGTCCGGCGCAAAGTGCCCGTGCTGGCGCGTGCCCAGGAAATCGCCCGGGCCGCGCAACTGTAAATCTTTTTCCGCGATGACAAACCCATCGTTGCTGCTGCACAGCGTTTTCAGCCGCTCGTTCGGGTCGCCCAGCAAAAAGCACCAGCTTTCCTTCGTTCCCCGGCCCACCCTGCCGCGCAGCTGATGCAGCTGGGACAGACCAAAGCGGTCCGCCCCCTCGATCACCATGATGGTTGCGTTGGGGTTGTCCACGCCCACCTCCACTACGGTGGTGGCGACCAGCACGTGGGTTCGTCCTTCCCGGAAATCGCGCAGGGACTGTTCCTTTTCCTGGGAAGTCTGGCTGCCATACGCCAAGCCCAGGTTCAGCCCACGCAGCGCGCCTGCTTCCAGCTCCGAAAAAACACCCTTGGCGCTGTTGGCGTCACTTTCCTCGCTGTCTTCCAGCAGCGGGCACACCACATACGCCTGTTCACCAGCCTGAACGCGCTGCCGCACAAACGCGTACAGGTCGTCGCGCTTGATGGGCGGCACGATGAGGGTGCGCACGGGATGGCGGCCTTTGGGCATTTCGTGAAGGATCGTGATGTCCAGGTCGCCGTACACCACCATCGCCAAGGTGCGCGGGATGGGTGTGGCGGACATGACCAGTACATGCGGTGAAAGCCCTTCCCGGCCTTCGCCCAGGAGGGCACGCTGGCGCACCCCGAACCGGTGCTGTTCGTCGGTGATCACCAGCCCCAGGCGGTTGTACTGCACCGACTTGCTGATCAGCGCATGCGTGCCGATCACCACCTGCCACGCGCCGCTGGCGATGGCGTCCAGCGCGTTTCGTCGTTCTGCCGCCCTCATATCGCCCAGCAACAGCCCCACGGAGATGCCGGCGGGCCCCAGAACCGTTTGCGCGCTTTGAAGGTGCTGCCGTGCCAGGATTTCGGTGGGCGCCATCAGCGCCGTCTGCCATCCCGCTTGTGCTGCCAGCATCGCCGCGCCCAGGGCCACCGCGGTTTTCCCGGAGCCCACATCCCCCTGCAGCAGCCTGCGCATCTGCGTTGCGCTGGACAAGTCGTTGGCGATGGTGTGGAGTGCGTTTACCTGCGCGCCGGTGGGTGCAAACGGAAACAATCGCCAGAACGTCTGGGCAAAGCTATCTGGTACGGGCATGGGGATGCCCTGCTCGGCGCTGCCGCGCAGCAGGCGGATGGCAGCCTGGTACAGCGTCAGGTTTTCAAAGGCGAACCGGCGCCGCGCGGCGCGCAGCTGCTCATCATTGTCCGGCGCGTGAGCGACCCGCAATGCGTCCGGCAACCCCATCAGCCGATGACGGCGCAGCAGCGCTTCGGGCAACGTTTCCGGACAGATGATCGAAACGCCGTTCAGCGCCTGCTTCACGCAGTCCTCGCGCACTTTGTTGGGCACGCCTTCGATCCGTCGGTACACGGGCAAAATGCCGCGATGCATCACGCGCGTGGGCTGCTGCAGGGACAGCGTATCCTTGTAGCGCGTCACTTGACCATATAGCAGCAGCTGGTCGCCTTTGCGCAGCTGCTTTCCCGTCCACGGCTGGTTGAACCAGACAAGGCCCAGCCCCCCGGTATCATCGCGCACAAATCCCTGCACAATGCTCAGTTTGCCGATGTACCGCGCGCGTATCTGCACCAGCGTGCCCGCCACGCAGGCGGTCTGCCCTTCCGAAAGATCGGCGATCGGCATTACAAGCGAGGTATCCCGATAGGACACCGGCACGTCCATCAGCAGGTCCGCAACCGTCCGGATGCCAGCGGTGGCAAGCGCCTCCAGCCTTGCCTTGCCCAGGCCGCGCAGATCCTGCAGCTGCAGTTGCTCAGCCGGCACACAAAAAGGGCCGCTTGCGGCGGCCCCAACCTTTTCGTTCGTCATTCCACCGAAAGCAAGTAATAGTAGAGCGGTTGCCCGCCAGAGTGCACTTCCACATCACAAGACGGAAACTGCGCCGCGACCTTCTCGCCCAGCGCCTTGGCGTCCTGCGCCTTGGTATCCTCGCCGTAGTAGACCGTGATCAGCCCGTCATCATCCGTCACCAACCCGCGCAGCAACTCCATCGAAATGGCTTCCGCCGAAGCGCCGCTGCAGGTCACCTCACCGTTGGTCAGCCCGATGATGCTGCCGGCCTTGATGTGCATGTCCTGGTACTCCGAATCGCGCACGGCATAGGTGACCGTGCCGGTGGTGACCCGTTCCGCCGCCTCGGTCATGCGCTGTTCGTTTTCATCTGCTGGATAGTCCGGCTGGAAGGCGACCACTGCGGCGATGCCCATCGCGACGTTCTTGGTGGGGATGACGATCACGCGCTTTTCGGACAGCTCCGCCACCTGGCGCGCGGCCAGCGTGATGTTGCTGTTGTTGGGCAGCACGAACACGGTTTCCGCTGGAATGCTGTCCACCGCGGTC
>JAGVSV010000284.1 GCA_019137115.1 Bacillota bacterium | reverse complement strand
GGCGCGGCGCGCCAGGTGCACTTGCCGCGCGGCATCGGAAATGCCCGCCAGCGCGCGGGCGTGCCCCTGGCTTAACAAGCCTGTCCGCACCATCTGCCGCACCGGCTCGGTCAGTGACAGCAGCCGCAGCAGGTTGGCCACCGCGGGCCGGGATTTGCCCAGCCGCTGGGCGGCCTGCTCCTGGGTATAGTCCGCAGCCGCCATCAACGCCTGCACCGCCTGGGCTTCCTCGATGGGGTTCAGGTCCTCGCGCTGGAGGTTCTCGACCAATGCGGCCTCCAGCTGCTCATTGGCGGTAAACGTGCGCACAATGCACGGCACGCTGTCCAGCCCTGCTAGCCGGGCGGCGCGGAAACGCCGTTCGCCCGCTACAATGCGGTAGCGGTTGCGGTGCTCGGTGACCAGAATGGGCTGCAACAGCCCCACTTCCTGTATGCTTTGCGCCAGCTCCTGAAGGCTTTGATCATCAAACGCCTTACGGGGCTGGTTTTGATTGATGTCAATGTCATCAAGCGGGATGTCCCGCACCTGGCTTTCCTGTTCAATCCGCGGCAGCAGGGCGTCCAGCCCCCTGCCCAGGGCATTTTTCTTCATACGCTTTCCTGACCTTTATGCATTGCGCGCGATCAGCTCCCGTGCCAGCTGGCGGTAGGCTTCCGCTCCCACGCTGCGGCTGTCGTACTGGTGGATGGGCTGTCCGTGGCTGGGCGCCTCCCCCAGGCGCACATTGCGCGGGATGATCGTGGTGAAAATCTTGGACTTGAAGTGTTTCTTGACCTCGGCCGCCACCTGCAAGGACAGATTGGTGCGGCCGTCAAACATCGTGAGCACCACGCCCTCCAGCTGCAAGCCCTTGTTGAACGAATGCTGGATGCGCGAAATGGTGTTCATCAGCGCGGTCACGCCCTCCAGCGCGTAATACTCGCTCTGGATGGGTACCAGCACGCTGTCCGCCGCGGTCAGGGCGTTGATGGTCAACAAGCCCAGCGACGGCGGGCAGTCGATCAGCACGAAATCGTGGTTCCTGGCTTCCTGCTGGATGGCATCGGCAAAGCGGTATTCGCGCCGCGGCGCTTCCACCAGCTCCACATCGGCAGCCGCCAGCCGGATATCCGCCGGCAGCAAGGACAAGCCCTTGCAGCTGGTGGGCACAATGGCCCGGGCGGCTGGCGCTTGGCCCAGCATCACCTCATAGGAGGTCTCTTCGCCCGCGCGCACGCCCAGGCCGCTGGTCGCGTTGCCCTGCGGGTCCAGGTCGCACAGCAGCACGTTCCTGCCAAATTCAGCCAGGCACGCCCCCAGGTTGACCGCTGTGGTCGTTTTGCCCACGCCGCCTTTCTGGTTGGCCACCGCGATGACTTTGCCCAAGCGCATTTCCTCCTTAAGCATTGAGCCACTGCCGCCAGCGGAATGGAGGGTGACATGTCCGGATGACGCGTTCCACTGTGGCCAGCTCCTCCGGCGTTTGCCGCTGTGGAAACAGCAGGTACAGCGCCTTGAGGCTGGACAAACTGCTGGAACGCAGCGAATACAGGCGGACGGCTTCAAACGCATCCGGCTGCGCGGCGATGTCCTCAAACAGCAGAAAAAGCAGCTCATCGGCCATCAGCGCAAAATCGCTCACCCGCACCCGGATCACGTCGCCGGTATCCATGGGCAGTGTCATCCTGCCCGCGGTGGCATTCCGTACCGACATGAACAGCAAGCTGTCCAGGTCCTGCGCCACGCGGGCGATTTCCTCCCGGTTCAGGCTGAATGCGTTCAGGCGCATGGCGGCTCTGCGCATGATGTCCGTCTGCTGGGTGACAAATGCCGTGCCCAGCCAGGGCCTGAGCGCATCGGCCACACGCTCGGCGGCGACCATCCGATCCCTCCAATGGCTGGCTTTCTTGCGGGACAACGATAGCACATAGGCCGTTCCTTGTCCATTGATCAAACGGGTGTTGCGGCCTTGACGCGCGCGCTTTTGTTCCGGTACCATGCCCTGCCATGGGGCAATTTCGGAAGGCAGGATGGGGCATGAAGAAGTGGTCAGGCAGCCTGATGCTGCTGCTGGGGGCGATGATCTGGGGCAGCGCGTTTGTCGCGCAAAGCATCGGCATGGCCTACATCGGGCCGATCACCTTCCAGGCCATCCGGTCGATGCTGGGCGTGCTGGCGCTTCTGCCGGTGATCGCCCTGCGTTCGCGACGGACGAAAAAAGAACAGGTGAAAGTACCCGGCAACACCCGCACGCTGCTGCTGGGCGGATTGTTGTGCGGCGTGGTGCTGTTCATGGCGGCCACGCTGCAGCAGATGGCGCTGGTGCACGTAACCGCCGGAAAAGCGGGGTTCCTGACCACCATGTACATCCTGATCGTGCCGATCCTGGGTCTGCTGCTGGGCCGCCGCGTGCCCAGGCTGCTGTGGGGCTGCGTCCTGCTGGCGCTGGTGGGCATGTACCTGTTAAGCGTCACCGAGGCGTTCACGATCACGGTGCCTGACCTGTATCTGATCGGCTGCTCAGTGATCTTTGCGGTGCATATCCTGCTGGTGGATCATTTCTCGCCCAGGGTGGACGGCGTCAAGCTAAGCTGCCTGCAGTTTCTGGTGGCCGGGACGCTCGCCACCATCGGCGTGCTGCTGTTTGAGCAGCCTGATTCAAGCGCTATCCTATTGGCCTGGATGCCGCTGGTGTATGTGGGCGTGTTTTCCAGCGGCGTCGCCTACACGCTGCAGATCATGGGGCAGCGCAGCACCAGCCCGGCTCTAGCATCCCTGATCATGAGCCTGGAGTCGGTGTTTGCGATGCTGGCTGGCATCGTGGTATTGGGGCAGATCCCCTCGGGCCGGGAGCTGCTGGGCTCGGCGCTGATGTTCCTGGCCATCACGCTGGCGCAACTGGTGCAGATGCCGCGCCCGCTGGAAACAGGCGATAAAACGGCCTGATCTTTCGTTCAGGATGCATGAAAAGCAATGCACGGATCGTTGTATGGTTGGAAGCATCGCTTCAGAAAGAACACAGGAAAGAGGTTCCCGGTTATGAAGAAACTCCTGACCATGCTGCTGGCGGTGGCGCTGGTGTTTGGCTTGATGCCAGGCATCGCAAACGCCACGGTGACAGACACACTAACCATCGAACAGGCAAAGGACTTTACCTTTACAGACATCAGTCTGATGGAGGACGCCTTCACCATTACCAACAAAAGCCCGCACACCGTCAACTTAACGATCGAGGTGTATGACCAGGCAGACCGCGTGGTCGTAGAAACCATCAACCTGGCCATTGACGCGGGCGCCGCACCCGTCACCGTGCAGGCCCGGGTGTACAAGATGCTGGTCAACAACGGCGACCTGAACACCTACACGTACCGGATCCGTTCGGCCAACGGCTACCGCAAGAACCTGTACATTGCGCAGAAGCTGGTCATCACCAAGGACAACGAGATTACCTACAACCAGTACATCAACGTCTACTACTACCACAACACGGTGAGCTCCATGGGGCCGCGTTTTCGCGATGTCACGCCGGAACTGACCGACCTGTGGTACATGTTCACCCCCATTGACCTGACGTTACAGGGCAGGCAGACCTTTGAGCTGATCGCCAGCAACATGTACGTGATCGGCGAGGTGTATGTGGACGTGGCCGGCGACATGGTCACCGTCACCTACCACAACTTCTATGACGGCAAGGGCGGCACGACCGAGACGATCAGCGAGTTCCTGAATTTCTTCAACGCCTATGTCGAGGTAGACATTCCCAACGATATCCCGGTCAAGGAGCATGAGATGCTGCCCACGATGTTCGCGTTCGGGCGTCCGTTCAGCATCACCCAGGACCTGGGCGGCGACGCCAACGTGCTGATGTTCATCCGAAACGTCATCAACTACTACCGCTTCCCGACGCCCACCCGCGAGTTCCGCCGCTACTATGAGAACAACGAGGAAAACGCAGTGCGCCGCGACCACATGCTGCGCATGATGGATCCCATTATGACGGTGCTGCCGGAGACGACGGAGAAGTAAGCACCTGAAGCAGGCCCCGGAAGAAGCAGACACCGCACGCAAACCGCGTGCGGTGTCTGTTTGTTTTGCGTTGCTTGTGGCTACACTTTCCTGACTGCCAGCGTGGCTGCTTCTCCGTTGATATCCCAGAGCTGGGCATAGGCGTCCGCCGGTGCCGCGCCCAGGGTCAGCGCCTCCGCCAGCACCACGCCGGACACCAGTTTTTGGTGCGCTGTCAATGCATCTGCCAGCGTCTGACCGCTGTCCACCCACACCTGAATTCGGTCGGTGACGGCAAACCCCGCATCCTTGCGCATGGTTTGCAGCTTGCTGATCACCTCGCGGGCAAAGCCCTCGTTGATCAACTCCGAGGTCAGCGTGGTGTCCAGCGCCACGGTGACGCCATATTCCTCCAGCGAGGCCAGGCCGGGCTTCTGGGTGGTTTCCACCAGCACGTCATCTTTCGCTAGCACGATGGCGGTGCCGTCAATGTCAAACGTCAGCCGCTCCCCGCGTTCAAAGGCGGCGACGGCATTGGCGCCGTCCATTTCTTTCAGGCGCGCCGACACCCTGCCCAGCAGCTTGCCGTAGCGCGGGCCCAGGGTTTTGAGCTGCGGCTTGAGCAGATAGCCCACAAACGCGCCGGCATCCTCGGTGAACACCACCTGTTTGACGTTGAGCTCGTCGCGGGCCAGCTCGGCATACGGCTCGTCAAAGGACGCTCCGCGCACATACAGCGCCTTGGCCGGTTGACGTACCTTCATATTGGCCAGGTTCCGGCAGGCGCGCCCCAGCTGCACCACGCGCAGCAGCTCGCCCATCTGCCGCTCCATCTCCGGATCGATGCAGGCTTGGTCGGCCACAGGGAAATCACACAAATGCACGGACTCCGGCGCGGTCTGGTCCACCTGGCGCACAATGTTCTGGTACATGGCTTCCGCCATGTAGGGCACAAAGGGGGCAATCAACTTGGTCAGGCTGGTCAGCACATGAGCCAGGGTGGCAAACGCCGCCTCCTTGTCCCCCGCCATACCCTGCGCCCAGAAGCGGCTTCGCCCGCGGCGCACATACCAGTTGCTCAGGTCATCCACCAGCCCCTCAATGGCGTTGGCGGACTCCGGGATGCGGTAGTTGGCAAGGCCTTCGTCCACGTCCCTGATCACGCTGTTCAGGCGGCTTAAGATCCATTTGTCCATCAGCGTGAGGGTGACGCTCTCCAGCGGGTGGTTGGCCGGCACAAAGCCGTCGATGTCCGCGTAGAGGATATAAAACGCGTAGGTATTCCACAGCGTGCTCATGAACTTGCGCTGACCTTCGCTGACGGCTTCGTCATAGAACCGGCTGGGCAGCCAGGGCGCGCCGGCGGTATAAAAGTACCAGCGCACGGCGTCCGCACCCTGCTTGTTCAGCACACTCCAGGGGTCGACGACATTGCCTAGGTGCTTGGACATCTTGCGGCCGTCCTTGTCCTGCACATGGCCCAGCACCAAGCAGTTTTTATAGCTGGACTGCCGGAATACGAGCGTGGAGATCGCCAGCAGCGAATAAAACCATCCCCGCGTCTGGTCAACCGCTTCGCTGATAAAGTCGGCAGGGAAGGTTTCCTCAAACTCTTTCTGATGCTCAAAAGGGTAGTGCCACTGGGCAAACGGCATGGCGCCGGAATCATACCAGCAGTCGATAACCTCGGGCGTGCGGTGCATGTCCTTGCCGCAATCTGGGCAGCGCAGCACCACCCGGTCAATCCAGGGGCGGTGCAGCTCCGGCAGGTCAACCTCGCCCACCGCCATGTCCAGCAGCTCCTGGCGGCTGCCCGCCACGTGCATGTGACCATCCTCGCACAGCCACACCGGCAGCGGCGTGCCCCAGTACCGCTCGCGCGAGAGCGCCCAGTCCATCACGTTTTCGACAAAGTTGCCCATCCGGCCTTCCTTGATGTTGTCCGGATACCAGTTGATGGAGCGGTTGTTTTCAACCAGCTCGTCCTTGACCGCGGTCATGCGGATAAACCAGCCGCCGCGCGCGTAATACAAAAGCGCCGTATCGCACCGCCAGCAGTGCGGGTAGTTGTGCACAAAGGGCGCCTTGCGCACCAGCAAGCCGCGCTGATCAAGGTTGTCCAGGATTAAGGGGTCAGCGTCCTTGACAAACACGCCGGCCCACGGCGTGCCTGCCACAAACTGCCCCTGGGTATCCACCAGCTGCACAAACGGCAGGCCATGCTCGCGGCCGAGGCGGGCGTCATCCTCGCCAAAGGCGGGGGCGATGTGCACGATGCCCGTGCCGTCCGTCAGCGTGACATAGGGGTCGCTGACCACATACCAGGCCTTTTCCCTCGGATGCGCGAAGTCATACAGCGGCTCATACTCCAGGCCCACCAGCTGGCTGCCCCTGACCTCCTTGGTGATCGTGAGTTCGGCCACGTCCTCGGGCGGCAGCGCGCTTTCCAGCAGCGCTTTGGCCATCACGCAGGTGTCGCCGCGCAGGGTGAACCAGACATAGTCCTCTTTTGCGTTGACGCACAGCGCCACGTTGGAGGGCAGCGTCCACGGCGTGGTCGTCCAGGCCAGGATATAGGCGTTGTCCTGATCCTTGACCTTGAAGCGCACGTAGGCGGACTCGTCGCTGACTTCCTTGTAGCCCTGCGCCACCTCATGGGAGGACAGCGCCGTGCCACAGCGCGGGCAGTACGGCACCACCTTGTGCCCGCGGTACAACAAATCACGCTGCGCAATTTGCTTGAGGCTCCACCACACGCTTTCGATGTACTCATCATGATAGGTCACATACGGATGCTCCATATCCAGCCAGTAAGCCACGCGCTCGGACATGTCCTGCCATTCCTTGAGATAGGTCCAAACGCTTTTTTTGCACTCCTGGATGAATGGCTCGATGCCATACGCCTCGATGGCGGGCTTGCCATCCAGGCCCAGCTGCCGCTCGACCTCCAGCTCCACAGGCAGGCCATGGGTGTCCCACCCGGCGATGCGCAGCACGTTTTTGCCCTTCATCGTGTGGTAGCGCGGGATCAGGTCCTTCATGGCCCGCGTGATGATGTGCCCAAAGTGCGGCTTGCCGTTGGCGGTGGGCGGGCCGTCATAGAACGTGAACCGTTCACACCCGTCGCGGTGATGGAAGCTCTTCTCCATGATGCCGTGCTCTTTCCAGAACGCGGCCACCTCGTGCTCGCGCCCTAGGAAATCCATGTCCGTTGCGACCTTCTGATACATGCCTGCCCTCCATAAAATAACCGCCCCTTTTACAGGGACGGAGAAAAAATCCGCGGTACCACCCGGTTTGGCAGCTGCTGCTGCCCGCTTGCGCCCGATAACGGCGGGTTGCCGCGAGGGTTCGCCTCGTGCTCCGGGGTGATCCGGCATGGGTGGTTCCTGGCCGGGCTTGCACCCTCCCCGGCTCGCTGACAGTCCCGTTCCCTGCCCGTCCCTTTCAACGCCGTTTCATTATATCAAACGTGCGCGCCTTGTAAAGAGCTTACCAGCTGGCAATCGTGCCGTCGGTGCGCTTCTCGGTGCCGCCGATCAGCACGCCATCGGCGCCTTTGAGGATGATCTGCCCGCGCCCGAAGGAGCCCCTGTCCAGCGCCATGGTGACGCGGTGCCCGCGGGACAACAGCTGCATCGCGATCTCGCGCGGGAACTCCGGCTCCACCACAAAGCCGCCGTCGCGCAGCCATTGCCAACGCGGTGCATCCAGCGCCTGCTGGGGGTTCAGGCCAAAGTCGATCAGGTTCGTCGCCACCTGCACGTGTCCCTGCGGCTGCATGTACCCGCCCATCACGCCAAACGGGCCGACCGCCTCCCCATCCTTCATCAAAAAGCCCGGGATGATCGTGTGGTAGCTGCGCTTGCCCGGCGCCAGGCAGTTGGGGTGGCTGGGGTCAAGCGAAAAGTCGTGCCCCCGGTTTTGCAACGCGATGCCGGTGCCGCTGACCACCACGCCGGAGCCAAAGCCCATATAGTTGCTCTGGATGTAGGACACCATGTT
>JAGVSV010000045.1 GCA_019137115.1 Bacillota bacterium | reverse complement strand
GCCTCCCGCGCCGCGGCTTCCAGGTTGCCGGGGCCTACCGTCACGCGCGTGACGGTTACCGGCACATCCATGGTGTCGCACAGCGCCACGACAAACGCGGCATCCTGCTCGGCTTCGGGGCGCAGCCCATGGTGAACGTGCGCAGCCGACAGGGAAAAGCCCTCCCGGTTCCGCAGCGCCGTCAGCGTGTGCAGGAGCGCCACGGAATCGGCACCCCCGGACAGCGCCAGCAGCACACGCTCAGGCCGTCCGACGGCCTGGTACGAGCGCGATACATGGGCGACGAGCTGCTCAAATTCCACGGCTGGATTGTACGATGAAATGCCCGGCAGGACAAGCGTTTTCCGCCAATGCCGTGCTGCAATATGTTAAGTTGGCCCTATAGGACCTTTTCCAGGAACCGCTGGGTACGCTCTTTTCGTGGCGCCGCGAACAGCTGTGCCGGGGGCGCTTCCTCCACAATCAGGCCTTCGTCCATGAACAGGATGCGGTCCCCCACCTCGCGGGCAAAGCCCATTTCGTGCGTGACCACCACCATGGTCATGCCATCGTTGACCAGCTGGCGCATCAGGTCCAGCACCTCGCCGACCATCTCCGGGTCCAGCGCGCTGGTGGGCTCGTCAAACAGCATGATGTCCGGGTTCATGTTCAGCGCCCTTAAGATCGCGATGCGCTGCTGCTGGCCGCCGGACAGCGCGCGCGGGTACTGGTCGGCCTTTTCCTTCAAGCCAATGCGCGTCAACAGCCCCATCGCCTTTTCCTCGGCTTCGGGCCTGGGCATCACCTTCAGACGCACCGGCGCCAATACCATGTTTTGCAGCACCGTCATGTGCGGGAACAGGTTGAACTGCTGGAACACCATGCCCATCTTTCGGCGGACGCGGTTGATGTCGGTGTGTTTGGCGGTGATGTCGGCCCCTTCAAACAGGATGGTGCCGCCGGTGGGCTCCTCCAGCAGGTTCAGACAACGCAGGAAGGTGCTCTTGCCGGAGCCGGATGGGCCGATCACCACTACCTTTTCGCCGCGCTTGACCTGTTGGTTGATTCCGCGCAGCACATGCAGGCTGCCAAAGTGTTTCTGCAGATCAATCGTTTCGATCAGCGTACTTTCTTCAAATGGTTCTGCCATCGCCCTTGCGCAGCCCCCTTTCGATCCTGGCAAACACGCGCGTCAGGATGGATACGATCACAAAGTAGATCACCGCCACTGACAGCAGCGGGAAGAACGCGGCGTAGGTGCGGCTTCTGATAAAGTCGCCGGCTTTGGTCAGGTCCATCAGGCCGATAAAGCCGACCACCGAGGTTTCCTTGAGCAGCATGATGAACTCATTGAACAGCGACGGGATCACGATGCGCACGCTTTGGGGCAGCACGACCAGCAGCATGGTCTGGGACGCCGACAGCCCCAGGGAACGGCCGGCTTCTGACTGCCCCTTGTCCACCGCCAGGATGCCGCCGCGCACGATTTCGGAGGTGTAGGCCGCGCTGTTGAGCCCAAAGCTGATGATCGCGATCACTTCCTTACTTAAGGAAGAGGCCGCCAGAATGATGTAGTACATGATCATCAGTTGCACCACCATGGGCGTGCCGCGGATGACATCCACATAGAAGCTGGAGATGGCCCGGAACGGGTAGAAGCGCTTGCCCAGTCGGAAGTTGGACAAACGCATCAGCGCGATCACGGAGCCCAGCACAATGCCGATGATCGCCGCGCAAAGCGCGATCAGCAGCGTGGTGCCCAGGCCGCGCAGCAGCATCATATACCGGTCGCCGGCGATGATGTTGTTCTGGAAGTCCCTGGACAGCTGTTCGAGAAAACCCACCGATGCACCCCCCGGGTTCAAGTTGCGCCCATGGGCGCGGTTATTTCTTTACAGGTTTGAGAGGGGCGTGCCCGCCGCATATGCCGGCACGCCCCGTTGCGTTCAGGATCGTCTATTCTTCCGAAGGCGCAAAGTGCATCTTGTGGATGGCTTCGTAGGTGCCGTCCTCCTTGAGCTTGGCGAGGCTCGCGTTGATCTTGTCCATCAGCTCAGTGTTGTCCAGCTTCACAACGATGCCGTACTTCTCCTCGGACAACTCCTCGGGCAGCACGACCAACCCGCCTACCGCCTGCGCATAATACTCGCTGGGGGCCGCATCGGTCAGCACGGCATCCAGGCGGCCGTTCTTCATGTCCAGGATGGCGTCCAGCACTTTGTTGAAGCGCACGACCTCCACCGGCAGGTTGTCGGTGGCGTAGACGTCGCCCGTAGTGCCCATCTGCACGCCGACCTTCATGCCTTCCTTTAAGTCGCTCGCCTGGGTGATGGGGGAACCTTCCACGACGACCAGCTTCTGGGAGGCGTCAAAGTAGGGCTCCGAGAACAGCACATACGCCTTGCGCTCGTCGTTGATGGTCATGGCGGAAATGGCGACGTCAATCTGTCCGGACGCCAGCGCCGAGGTCAGCGCGTCAAACTCAATGGAGATGATCTCATACTCCAGCCCCGCGTCCTTCATGATCGCGTCAATCAGGTCCATGTCAAAACCCACGAACTTGCCGTCGTCGCCGATGGACTCAAACGGCGCGAACTCCGCGTTGGTGCCCACCACCAATTTTTCGGCCAAGGCCGCGCCGGTCAATGCCAGCATCATCAGGGCCAGCAGCAATGCAAATACCTTTTTCATGGTTAACTCCTCCTTCGTTTTGCACAGCATAACGCATGTTTATGCGCGTGTCAACCCCTTTTTGTATTTTTATGCCAGGGGATGACGCGGCTTGTGTTTCCTTGACGCGCCGCACAAAAGAGGGTAAACTTCTTGATAATTCAGCAACATCCCGCAGGAGGTCTCGTCATGAAGCTGATCGACCGGATGGAGCGCCGGCTGTACAAGATGCGCATACAGCCTTTTTTTCGGTATCTGGTGTTCGCAATGGCTGGTGTATACCTGCTGCAGTTCTTTTTCCCCGGCTATCCGCTGGTTGAGCGGCTGTCCCTGACTGCGGCGGGCTTACGGCGCGGCGAGGTATGGCGGCTGGTGACGTTCCTGATCGTGCCGGCGATGCAGTCCCCCCTGTACGCGCTGCTGACCATGTATTTTTATTATTTCATCGGCATCGCGCTGGAGGCGCGCTGGGGCGCGCGGCGCTTCCTTCTGTATTATGTGCTGGGCGCTGTGGGTGCCGCCATCGCCGGGCTGATCACCGGCTATGGCATGAACACGTACCTGAACCTGTCGCTGTTTTTCGCCTTTGCCATCATGAACCCGGAGTACCAGCTGCTGCTGTTTTTCGTGCTGCCGGTCAAGGTCAAGTGGATGGCGGTGGTCAATGCGCTGTTCTTCCTGTGGTCGCTGATCAACGGACGCTGGCCCGAGCGCGCGGCGATCATCGCCAGCATTCTGCACCTGCTGCTGTTCTTTGGCGGCGATTTATATACCCTGATCAGGACGGAATACGCCAACTGGCGCAGGCGGCAGGCGTTCCGCCGCGGCAGGAGGGGATAAAAGACCCGGGAGGCACACAGTGCAGCACGGCATCATCAAGGACCGATCCTTCTACCAATCCATCCTCCGGCTTTCCCTGCCCACGGCGTTTCAATCGCTGATCTCGCTGCTGGTGGTGATGGTCGACAACGTCATGGTGGCGCGGATTGACCCCTACGGCTTTTCCCTGGCGGCGGTGGCGCAGTCCAACAGCATCACCAACTTTGCCAACGCGCTGATGTCCGGATTGGCCGGCGGGTCGATCGTGCTGATCTCCCAGTACTGGGGGCGGCAGGACAAGGCGCGCATCAAGCAGGTGTACGCGGTCATTGCGGCGCTGTGCCTGGCGGTGTCGGCGGTGCTGATTGTGGTCATTCAGCTGTTCCCCCATGCCATCCTGTCGTTGGTGATCAACCCGAACGAAACCGAGATCACGGCGCTGGCGATGCAGTACCTGCCCATTGTGTGCCTGTCGTACCTGCCGTTTGCGGTGACGGCTTCGGTGATCGGCATGCTCAAGGGCGTGGAAGTGGTGCGGGTGACCATCTATCTGACCGCGACCTCGCTGGTGAGCAACGTGGGGCTCAACTACATTTTGATCTTCGGCAAGCTGGGCTTCCCGGCGATGGGGGTGCAGGGCGCCGCGATTGCCACGGTGCTGGCGCGGGTGATTGAGGCCGCGCTGGTGTGCGTCTACTTCTTCCGCGTGCAAAAGGTGATCGACGTCAAACCCGGGGAACTGACGCGCCAGCGCCTGTGGGCGTGGAAGGACTATGCCAAGTACGGCCTGCCCGTAGGCATCACCGACGCACAGTGGGCGCTGGTGGGCATGCTCAAAATGGTGATCATCGGGCAGCTGGGCAAGCAGATGATCAACGCGGCCGCGGTGTCCGACATGCTGATGACGCTGGGCTTCCTGTTTACCTCCGCGCTGGCGGGCGGCGCGTTTGTCATGGTGGGCAAAGCCGTGGGCGCCAAGGATTATGCGCTGGTGCGGCGGTACTCCACCACCATCCAGATCATGTTCTTCTTTATCGGCCTGTTCATGACCGCGGTGGTGTATATGCTGCGCGGCCCATTCATCGGCCTGTACGGGCTGGAGCCCGCCACGCATCAGCTGGCGATGACCATGACGGGCATCACGGTGTTCACGCTGATTGGCACCACCTACCATGCCTCCTGTTTTGTGGGCATCAACCGTGGCGCGGGCGACAACAAATTTGTGATGATGGTGGACATGATCTGCGGCTGGCTGATCGTGCTGCCGCTGACCGCGCTGGCGGCGTTTGTGTTCAAGTGGCCGCTGTACATCGTCTATTTCATGACGCGCATCGACCAGACCTTCAAGTGGATCATCGCGTTTTTCCGGCTGCGCGGCGACAAATGGATTCATAACGTAACGCGCGAAGATACGGCATGAACGCCGGGCCGCCTGTAACCGTCCCTGTAGACGGGCAGGAGGTGCTGCTGCGGGAGGATTATGACTTCTCGTGGCTTGCTGACTTCGGGCGTGTGTTTGTGGTGCTGCAGGGCTCGGTATCCGGGTGCCTGGGCTTTGGCGTAGAAAAGGACGGCGCGCGCCATTACCTGCGGCACGCTGGCGCGCTGCCGCATGGCTTTTTCGGCGACCCCGCCGTGGCCGTGCGCGAGATGCGGGACGCGGAGGCGCTGTACGCGCGGGTGCGCCATCCGGCGCTGAATCCATTGCTGTCGGCGCATGACGTCGGGGAAGGCCGCGTGCAGGTGTTCCCGTGGCTGGACGGGTACCCGTTGTCCCCGCCGCAGGAAAACTACGCGCGCTTCCGCGCTCTCCCCCTGGTGCACCGGCTGGCCGCGTATGACATGCTGGTGGACGGCCTGGCCGCGTGCGAGCGAGAAGCGATCATCCCGCTGGGGCTGGGGGAATCCCACCTGATTGTGATGGACAAACAACAGCGCGTGGCGCTGTCCACCGTCCACCGCTTCCGCCAGTTGCCCTGCTACAGCGCGCCGGGGCGCACGCCGGGCACGCCCTGGTTTCGCGCGCCGGAGTGTTCACAGCCCGGCACCGCGCTGGATGAAACCACCGCCGTCTATGCCGCGGGGGCGCTAGCGTTCGCGTTCCTGGGCGACCGGATTGACCACAGCGACGCATTATGGGAAGGTTCGCCCGCGATGCTGTTGGCTGCGCGCACGGCGGTAGCGCCCCAGCGCGGGGCAAGGCAGCCGCATGTGCACGCGTTCCTTCATCAATGGCGGCAGGCGGTTGCGGACTTTCGCCTGCCCAATGCGCCTATGCAGGCGTGATGCGGCCTGACGTCACCTGAAGCACCTGCGCGGGGCTGACGCCGCCCAGGTCGTTGATATCCGTCGTGGTCAGCAGCGTCTGCACGCGGTTCAGGCGCTGCAGCAGCCGCGACCGCCTGCTCATGTCCAGCTCGCTCAACACATCATCCAATAGCAGCAACGGGGTTTCGCCCTGCGCCTGCTCCAGCACCTCGATCTGCGACAGGCGCATGGACAGGATGGCGGTGCGCGCCTGCCCCTGGGAGCCAAACACCCGGATATCCTGCCCGGACAGCGTAACCGCGATGTCGTCCCGGTGCGGGCCCACGCTGGTGGTCTGCCGCCGGATGTCCTCTGGGCGGCTGTCCTTTAAGGCCAGCGCCATGTCCGCAACCAGGTCGGTGCTGCTTTGCAGCGTGCCCTGATAGGCAAGCGCCAGCACCTCCTCTTTGCGGCCGCCGATGTGGGCGTAATGCCCGCGGGACAGCGCGTCCAGCTGCATGACGGCCTGCCGCCGCGCCTGCACCACCGGGGCGGCCGCCAGCGCCAGCTGTTCGTCCCAGGCCGGCAGCTGCCGGGCATCGCCCATGTTTTTGCCCATCGCCCGCAGCAGCGCGTTGCGCTGCTTGAGTACGGTCATATAGGTTTGCAGGCTGTAAAAATACGCCGGCTGGCACTGGGACAGCATCATGTCTAGGAATCGCCGCCGCTGCTGCGGCTGTCCCTTGACGATGTCCAGATCCTCCGGCGAGAACATCACGCAGGTCATGTGCCCCATCAGTTCGCCCAGGCGCGAGACGGTCTTGCCATTGACATAGATCAGCTTGCGCTGCCGCGCCTGCGCATACAGCCGCACGCCCACCTCATGGCAGCGGTCGGCGCGCTCCACGCGCGCGTGCACGGCGCAGGTTTCCTCCCCGGCGCGTATCATGTCACGGTCGACGCTCGTGCGGTGGCTGCGCCCCAGGCAGCACAGGTGGATGGCTTCCAGCACATTGGTTTTGCCGGCGCCGTTTTCACCCGTCAGCGCCGTAATGCCGGGCGGCAGCGGCAGCGACAGCTGCGGATAGCTTCGGAAGTCCTTTAACCGCAGGTGCATGAGCCGCACTACTTGTGGTACCTCTCCCCGGCCAGTATTTTGTGCGCGCGGTAGATCTGCTCCAGCAGCATCACGCGCGCCAGTTGATGCGGGAACGTCATGTCCGACAGCGACAGTCTTTCGTCGGCGCGCGCGGTGACGGAGGCATGCAACCCCAACGAGCCGCCGATGACAAACACCGTGTGCCTGCCCGTGTCGCGCAGTTCGCCCAATTTACGGGCGAAAGTGACGCTGTCCCACGCTTTTCCGTCAATGCACAGCGCGATCACATGATCCTGGGGTTTGATGCGGTTTAGGATAGCTATGCCTTCCTTCTCCATCGCGCGCTCAATCAGCGCGGGCACCGGCTTGTCCGGTTCCTTCTGGTCGGGCACTTCGGCCATCGTCAGCCTGTCGTACGGCTGGATGCGGATGACATACTCCTGCGCCGCGCGTATGAACATGTCGCCCATCCTCCCCACCGCGATCAGCGTGATGGGCACGGAAAAACCTCCGCTGCGAGATTTGGCAGCGCCTGCAGGCTGTCCAGCACCCAGTCACAGTCGGGCGCCAGGTCGTCGGTATAGGGGCGCAGGTCGGGCACCATGCAGGTGCGCATGCCCGCCAGCCGCGCCGAACGCAGGCCCAGCGGCGAATCCTCCACCACCAGGCAGCGCTCCGGCGCGACGCCCAGCATGCGCGCGGTGTTCAAATACATGTCCGGCGCGGGCTTGCCCGGCACATCATCCCGCCCGGCGGTGACCGCGGAAAAGACGCCGTTAAGGTCGGTCAGCCGCAGATATTCCTCGACCCGGTCCATCGGCGAGGATGTGCACAGCGCCAGCGACAGCCCCATCGTGCGCAGCGCCTGAATGGCCTGACGGGCATAGAGTTTGACGGGCACCCCGCCGGACGCAACCAGGCGCATCAGGCTGTCATTGCACAGCGGCCAGAAGGCATCCGGGTCATACGCCGGGTTGACGGCACGATAGCTGTCATCCGTCAGCGCCTCGGTCATGCCCAGGGTGGCCAGCACGTCCGCCTCGGTCAGCCCCAGCCCAAGCGCTCCGGACGCCTCCAGCGCCGCCTCCAGCGCCAGCGTTTCCGTGTCAAACAGCACGCCGTCCATGTCAAAGATCACCGCGTTCATGTCACCCTCCATAGCCGGAGTATACCGTGCGGCACACCGGGTGACAAGGCGAAGCGCGGTTGTGGAATGCGATGTGAGGAATGCAATGGGCCGCTG
>JAGVSV010000285.1 GCA_019137115.1 Bacillota bacterium | reverse complement strand
CCGACCGGTTTACCGTACAAAGGAGGATTCCCACATGAACAGCAACATCGGCAGACAGCCCGTCCACACGTTGGACGCCCCGGCGGCCATCGGCCCCTACGCGCAGGCGGTCAAAGCCAAAGGCTTTGTGTTCACTTCGGGGCAGCTGCCCATCAACCCCAAGGACGGCACCATGCCCGCCACCGTGGCGGAGCAGACCCGGCAAAGCCTGGAAAACGTCAAAGCCATTCTGATCGCGGCGGGCTCCGGCATGGACAAAGTGGTCAAGACCACCGTGTTTCTAAAGGACATGAACACCTTCGCCCAGATGAATGAGGTGTATGCCGCGTTCTTTGGCGAGGGCGCCGTGCCCGCCCGCTCGGCGGTGGAGGTGGCGCGCCTGCCCAAGGACGCGCTGGTGGAGATCGAGGCGGTGGCGCTGCTGTAAGCATGTAGCGCGCCAAGAATAAAAAGGAGCTTGCCATGAAACACG
The DNA here is from genome assembly GCA_019137115.1 of Bacillota bacterium. Classification (GTDB taxonomy): domain Bacteria; phylum Bacillota; class Clostridia; order Christensenellales; family Aristaeellaceae; genus JAGVSV01. The sequence continues at coordinate 25,879 of JAGVSV010000285.1, read as the reverse complement.
ATTTGAAATTGCATCAACTGCACCGCGAAAGCCCCGGCAACTACGACATATCCTTCCTGGATGTGAAAACCGCCCGTGACATCGCGGCGTTCCACAAAAGCTTCCCGATGTACAAGGCCACGCCCTTCCAGCCGCTGTCCGCGCTCGCCCACCAACTGGGCGCCAAGGACATTCTCGTCAAGGATGAATCCCACCGTTTCGGCCTGAACGCCTTCAAGGTGCTGGGCGGCAGCTATGCCATCGGCCGCGTGGTGGCCGACCGGCTGGGGGAGGATCTGACCAGATTGCCGTTTGAGCGCCTGGTGTCGGACGAAATCCGCGACAAGCTGGGCAGCGTCACGTTCGTGACCGCCACCGACGGCAACCACGGGCGCGGCGTGGCGTGGACGGCCAACCAGCTAAAGCAGCACAGCATTGTGTTCATGCCCAGGGGGGCGGCCGAGGAGCGCGTTGCCAACATTGCCGCCGAGGGCGCCAAAGTGTCGGTGGAGGACTGCAACTACGACGAAGCCGTGCGCATGGCGGACGACCTCGCCCAGAAAAACGGCTACGTGATGGTGCAGGACACCGCCTGGGAAGGGTATGAGGACATCCCGCGCTGGATCATGCAGGGCTATATGACCATGGCCCTTGAAATGGAAAACAGCCTGAAAGCCATGAAGAAAAAGCCCACCCACCTGTTCGTGCAGGCTGGAGTTGGCTCACTGGCGGCGGCGGTCACGGGCTTCTTTGCCAACGCCTATCCGGGCGAGGACAAGCCCATCATCACGGTGGTGGAGCCCAATGTGGTGGACTGCATCTACCGCTCGGCGGTCGCCAACCAGCGCGTGCTGATCGGCGGCGAGTACTTCACCATCATGGCGGGGCTGGCCTGCGGCGAACCCAACACCGTGGGCCTAAAAGTGCTGATGGACTATGCCGACAACTTCATTTCCGTGCCGGATGAGCTGGCCGCCTACGGCATGCGCGTGTTGGGCAGCCCATTGCCCAGCGACCCGCAGATCATTTCCGGCGAAAGCGGGGCCGCGCCGTTCGGCGTGGTGGCGAAAATTCTGGCCGACAAAAACCTGGCCGGCATGAAGGAAGCGCTCGGCATCAACAGGGATTCGGTGCTGCTGTTCATCAGCACCGAGGGCGACACCGACCGCCAGGGGTACCGCGACATCGTCTGGGACGGCACATACCCCAGCGCATAAAGGAGGAGAGGCATGAACAGGGACGACATCCGTACGCAGGTGGTGGAACTCACCCAGCGGCTGATCCAAAGCCCCAGCTATTCCGGGCAGGAGCAGGGCGCGGCCGCGCGCGAGATCAGCGCGTAGGTAAAGCCCGACTACGTCGTCATCGGCGAGGCGTCACAAGGCAATGTCAAGATCGGCCAGCGCGGGCGCGCGGAAATCCGCCTGGAGGTGTTCGGCAAGCCCGCGCACTCCGCCAACCCCGAGAAGGGCATCAACGCGGTGTACAAGATCTGCGGCATCATCGAGGAAATCCGCAAGCTGAAGCCCACCCATCACGCGGTGCTGGGCGACGGCATCCTGGAGCTGACCGACATCAAGTCCAGCCCTTACCCCGGCGCCAGCGTGGTACCCGAGTACGTCAGCGCCACCTATGACCGCAGGCTGCTGGTGGGCGAAACGCTGGAAAGCGTGTTACAGCTCCTTCAGGAACTGATCGACAACATGATGAAGAAAGGGGCTGTCGCGTTAATAGAAACCACGATAGCCCCGTTTTATCTTGCAATGGCAAAACAAACCCTGTACAATGTGCGGGAATTGCACAGGCATCGGGGGCCGACTGACCCACACAAAGAGAGCGCGCCATGGGCTGAAAGCGCGTGCGGGAAGGCAACCCACCCCCTGGCCGCGGCCAATCCCCGCCGTTTCCCGCGTTAAGGGTAAGAGCGGATGCGAACGCATCAAGCAAGGTGGTACCGCGAGTTCCTCGTCCCTGCACAGGGCGGGGCATTTTTTTAGGAGGCAGCATGGCAAAACAGGAGAAGCGCGACTTTGTCCAGCACATCACGCCGCGCAGCGAGAACTTTTCCCAGTGGTATACCGACGTGGTGACCCAGACCGACCTGATGGACTATACGCCGGTGCGCGGCTGCATGGCGCTCAAGCCCTACGGCAACCGCATCTGGGAGCTGATCCGCGACGAGATGGACACGCGGTTCCGCGAAACGGGGCATGAGAACGTATCCATGCCCATGCTGATCCCGGAGTCGCTGTTATTGAAGGAAGCCGAGCATGTGGAAGGCTTTGCCCCCGAGGTGGCCTGGGTCACCCAGGGCGGCAACGAGGTGCTGCAGGAGCGCCTGGCGATCCGGCCCACCAGCGAAACGATGTTCTGCACGATGTTTGCCAAGTGGGTGCAGTCCTGGCGCGACCTGCCGCTGCTGTACAACCAGTGGTGCTCGGTCATGCGGTGGGAGAAGACCACGCGTCCCTTCCTGCGCACGGCGGAGTTTTGGTGGCAGGAGGGCCACACCGTGCACGCCACGGCCGAGGAAGCGCAGGCTGAAACCCTGCAGATGCTGGAGATCTACCGCGAGGTGTGCGAGGACGCGCTGGCGGTGCCGGTGTTTGCCGGGCAGAAAAGCGACAAGGAAAAGTTCGCCGGCGCCCGCGCCACGTATTCTGTGGAAGCCATGATGCAGGACGGCAAGGCCTTGCAGGCCGCGACCTCGCACAACTTCGGCACCAATTTCTCCGAGCCGTTTGAGATCCAGTACCTGGACAAGGACGGGGCGCTCAAGTTCTGCCATGAAACCAGCTGGGGCGCGTCCACGCGTCTGATTGGGGCGATCATCATGGCGCACGGCGACGAGCGTGGCCTGCGCCTGCCGCCCCGCGTCGCGCCGCTGCATGCGGTGATCTTGCCCATCGCCGCCCACAAGGGCAATGTAATGGAAGTCTGTGAGAACGCCTTTGCGCAGCTAAAAAAAGCCGGCGTGCGCGTCAAGCTGGACGACCGCGACAATGTGTCCCCCGGCTGGAAGTTCAACGAGTGGGAACTAAAGGGCGTGCCGCTGCGGCTGGAGATCGGCCCCCGCGACGTAGCAAACAGCGTGGCCACCTACATGCGCCGCGATACGCTGGAAAAAGGCACCCTGCCGCTGGGCACCCTGGCGGAGGGCGTGCAGGGGCTGCTGCAGGAAATCCAGGATTCGCTGCTTGCCCAGGCGCGCGCTTTCATGCAGGAAAAGACCGCCGATGTGTTTACCATGGAGGAGTTGGCCCAACAGGTGGACGGCGGGTACGCCCGCGCGATGTGGTGCGGCCAGCGTGCGTGTGAGGACAAAATCAAGGACGAAACTGGCGCCACCTCGCGCAACATGCCCTTTGACCAGACGCCCTTCGCCGAGCACTGCGTGTGCTGTGGCGAAAAGGCGCAATATGTCATGTACTTCGCCAAATCCTACTGACGTGACGGCGCGGCGGGGAACGTGACCGGTTTCGGCGCGTTTCCAGCCGTTGCGATACACCCGAGGGCATGTGCATGAGCCGCGGAGAGTCGCCATCCAACCCATGAGCCTGCGCCCCGTTCCCGGCGTGCTCCTGGCAAAAAAGAAATCACAAAATAACAAAAAGCGCTTGCATACAGGCTCGAACCTCCGTATAATGGTCAGGCTGTCCCTTTTGGGATGACGCGATAGGTTGCCGCCCCGGCCTGGGCGGGGAATTATCGCCGACCAGCCCGGTCATCGGGCGGCGAACCCCGGCTGTTGGACCAGACAGCCAGCACGGACAGCGGCCCCAAGCCTTCTGCGTGGGCGACGGGCACCATGCCTAAGGGTTCGAATCGTTAAAGGAGGATCATCATGGCCAGCCAGAAAATCCGCATCAAGCTCAAAGCGTATGAGCACAACCTGATCGATCAGTCTGCCGAGCGCATCGTGGATACCGCTAAGCGCACCGGCGCGCGTGTTTCCGGCCCCATCCCGCTGCCCACGCAGAAGGAGATTGTCACCATCCTGCGCGCGCCGCACAAGTACAAGGACAGCCGCGAGCAGTTTGAGCGCCGCACCCACAAGCGCCTGATTGATATTCACAACCCCAACGCACGCACCGTGGACGCGATGATGAAGCTGGATCTTCCCGCCGGCGTCGAAATCGAAATCAAACTGTAAGGCAGGAGGCAGCGAAATGATGAAGAAAGCGATTCTGGGCAAGAAGCTGGGCATGACCCAGCGGTTCTTGAGCGACGGGCGTCTTGTGCCCGTTACGGTCATTTTGGCCGGCCCCTGCACCGTGGTGCAGAAAAAGACCATGGAGCGCGACGGCTACGAAGCCGTGCAGTTCAGCTTTGACGAAGTGCCGGAAAACCGGGTCAAGAAGCTGGTGACCAAGCCGGTGGCGGGCCATTTTGCCCGCGCCAACGTCGCCCCCGCCCGTTTCCTGCGCGAGTTCCGTCTTTCTGACGCCGCTTCCTATGAGGTGGGGCAGAAGGTACAGGCCGACGTGTTTGAAGCCGGCGACCGCATCGACGTGACCGGCACCAGCAAGGGCCACGGCTTTACCGGGGTCATCTACCGCTGGAACCAGCGGCGCGGCCCGATGAGCCACGGCTCCAAGTATCACCGGGGCGTGGGCGCCATGAGCGCCAACTCCACCCCGTCCAAGGTTTTCAAAAACAAGCACATGTCCGGCCAATACGGCGTCGAGCGCGTCACGATCCAGAACCTGGAGATCGTGGAAGTGGATGCCGAGCGCAACCTGCTGCTGGTCAAGGGGGCGGTACCCGGCCCCAACAACGGCCTGCTGCTGGTCCGCAACACCTGCAAGGCCTGACGAGGAGGAAGTATGCCAACCATTAATGTTGTCAACATGCAGGGCAAAGCGGCCGGCACCATGGAATTGAACGACGAGGTGTTCGGCATCATGCCCAATGTGGCCGCCATGCACCTGGTGGTGCGCTCCATTCTGGCCAACCGCCGCCAGGGCACGCAGAGCGCGCTGACCCGCGGCATGGTCCGCGGCGGCGGGCGCAAAATTTACCGCCAGAAGGGCACCGGCCGTGCGCGCCATCATGGCAACCGCGCGCCCCAGTTCCGTCACGGCGGCGTTGTGTTCGCCCCGCAGCCCAGGGATTACGTGGTCAACGTGCCCAAGAAGGTGCGCAGGCTGGCGATGAAAAGCGCCCTGTCGGCCAAGCTGACCGCCGGCGACCTGATCGTGGTGGATGAAATCAGGCTCAATGAGCCCAAGACCCGCCTGGTGGCCCGGATGCTGACCGATCTGGGCATCGAAAAGACCGCGCTGATGGTTCTGCCCACGTTTGACGAGTCCGTTGTGCGCGCGTCGCGCAACATCAAGAACTTAAGCGGCGCCGCGGTCAACGCGCTGAATGTCTATGACATACTGCGCGCCAACAAACTGATCATCGCCAAGGACGCGATTTCCGGTATTGAGGAGGTGTTCGCGCAATGAGAAACCCGCATGACATCATCCTGCGCCCCGTGCTCACCGAGAAGGGCTATGACGGAATCGGCGACAAGCGCTATGTTTTTGAAGTGCACGTCAAGGCCAACAAGGTGGAGATCAAGCAGGCGCTGGAATCCGTTTTCAAGGATATCAAGGTCGACCGGGTCAACACGCTGCGCACGCTGGGCAAGATCAAGCGCCAGGGCAGCACGCAGGGCCGCACCCCGGAGATCAAGAAGGCGTATGTCACCCTCACGAAGGACAGCAAGCCCATCGAATTCTTTGAAGGCATGATCTAAGGGAGGACAGACAAGATGCCAATTCGCGTTTATAAGCCGACTTCCCCGGCACGCCGCCTGATGAGCGTGCTGACGTTTGAGGAAGTGACCAGGAAAGCCTCGGTCAAGTCCCTGCTGGCCCCCAACAAGAAGCACGCGGGCCGCAACAACCAGGGCAAGATCACCGTGCGCCACAAGGGCGGCGGCCACAAGTCCAAGTACCGCCTGATCGATTTCAAACGCAACAAGCTCAACGTCCCGGCCAAGGTCGCGGGCATCGAGTACGACCCGAACCGCTCGGCCTTTATCGCGCTGCTGCACTATGCCGACGGCGAGAAGCGCTACATCCTGGCGCCGCTGGGCCTGAAGGTCGGTGACACGGTCGTGGCCGGCGTGGATGCCGACATCATCCCCGGCAACGCGCTGCCCATTGCCAACATCCCCGTGGGCACGCTGATTCACAACATCGAGCTGCGCCCCGGCGCGGGCGGCCAGCTGGTGCGCTCGGCCGGCGCCTACGCCCAGCTGATGGCCAAGGAGGAATCCTACGCCCAGGTGCGCCTGCCCTCCGGCGAGGTGCGCCGCGTGCCGATCTCCGGCTACGCCACCATCGGCACCGTGGGCAACACCGACCACGAAAACGTCCGCATCGGCAAGGCCGGGCGCAAGCGCAACATGGGCGTGCGTCCCACCGTGCGCGGTTCGGCCATGAACCCGGTGGATCACCCGCACGGCGGCGGCGAGGGCAAGTCGCCCATCGGCCTGCCGGGCCCGGTCACCCCGTGGGGCAAGCCAGCGCTGGGCTACAAGACCCGCAAGCACAAGAAGTATTCCAACCGCTTGATCGTCAAGCGCAGAAACGTGAAGTAACCACGCCTGAGTGGAGAAGGAGGAAGACAAATGAGCCGTTCGATCAAAAAAGGCCCCTATGTCAGCGAAGTGCTGATGAAGCGCATCGTTGAGATGAATAAGACCGGCAAGAAATCCGTCCTGAAAACCTGGGCGCGGTCGTCCACGATTTTCCCGGATTTCGTCGGGCACACCATCGCCGTGCATGACGGCCGCAAGCATGTGCCGGTGTACGTCACCGAGGACATGGTCGGCCACAAGCTGGGCGAATTCGCCCCCACGCGCACCTTCCGTGGGCATGCGGGCGAGAAATCCAGCGCCAGGAAGTAAGGAGGAGCAGGCACAATGGCAACCAACACCCGTGAAAAGGGATTGCGGCATGAAGCCAACCGCGACACGCGGCCCCAGGCGCATGTCAAGCACATCCGCATCTCCTCCCGGAAGGTCAAGATCGTCATTGACCTGATCCGCGGGAAGTCCGTGGACCAGGCGCTGGCCATCCTTGCGTTTACCCCCAAGGCCGCTTCGCCCGTGGTGTCCAAGCTGTTAAACAGCGCGATCGCAAACGCCGTCAACAACAAGGAGATGGACCGTTCGACGCTGTACGTGGCGGAGATTTACGCCAACCCCGGCCCCACGCTCAAGAGGTTCCTGCCGCGCGCCCGCGGCAGCGCGGCGCCCATTTTGAAGCGCACGAGCCACATCAGCGTAGTGCTGGACCAGAAATAGGAGGAACGCAGTATGGGTCAGAAAGTTAATCCGCACGGCGCACGCGTAGGCGTCATTTTCGACTGGAGCACGCGCTGGTTCGCTGACAAGAAAACGTTCGCCGACAACCTTGTGGAGGACTATAAGATCCGCGAGGATCTCAAGAAGCGCTATTTCCAGACCGGCATCAGCCGCATTGACATCGAGCGCAGCGCGGCCCGGATGACGATCAATATTTTCACCGGCAAGCCCGGCATGATCATCGGTCGCGGCGGCAAGGGCATTGAGGAGCTCAAGGCCTACATCGAGAAGAAGCTCGGCCGCGCGGTCAATATCAACATCCTGGAGGTCAAGAACCCGGATGCCGACGCGCAGCTGGTGGCCGAGAACATCGCCCAGCAGCTGGAGAAGCGCATCTCGTTCCGCCGGGCCATGAAGCAGAGCATCCAGCGCGCGATGCGCGCCGGCGCCAAGGGCATCAAAACCCAGGTGTCCGGCCGTCTGGGCGGCGCGGACATCGCCCGCAGCGAGCATTACCACGAGGGCTCCATCCCGCTGCAGACGCTGCGCGCGAACATCGATTACGGCTTTGCCGAGGCCAAAACCACTTATGGCCGTCTGGGTGTCAAGGTCTGGGTCTACAAGGGTGAGATCCTTCCGCAGGCCAAGAAACCCCGCGTCCGCACCGAAGGAGGCAAGTAATCCATGTTGATGCCCAAGAGAGTCAAGCACCGCAAGCAGTTCCGCGGCCGCATGAAAGGCATGGCGCACCGCGGCAACGTGGTCAGCTACGGCGACTACGGCCTGGTTGCGATGCAGCCCAGCTGGGTAACCAGCCAGCAGATCGAGGCCGCGCGTATCGCGCTGACCCGCTACACCAAGCGCGGGGGCCAGGTCTGGATCAAGATTTTCCCGGACAAGCCGGTCACCGAAAAGCCCGCCGAAACCCGCATGGGATCGGGCAAGGGCTCCCCGGAATATTGGGTGGCGGTGGTCAAGCCCGGCCGCGTGATGTTCGAGGTGGGCGGCGTGGATGAAGCCGTTGCCCGTCAGGCGTTGACCCTGGCGTCGGCCAAGCTCCCGCTGAAAACCAAGATCATGTCCCGCGAGCAGCTCAATCCCAAGGATGGCGGTGAAGTGTAATGAAGGTCAGCGAGTTTGCGTCCATGAAGCCTGAGGAGTTGACGGCAAAGATCTCCGAGTTGAAGAGCGAGCTGTTCAACCTTCGCTTCCGCCTGGCCACCGGCCAGCTGGAGAATACCATGCAGATTTCCTCGGTCAAGCGTGACATTGCCCGCGCGATGACCGTACAAACCCAGGCGCTCAAGAAGCAGGCGTGAAAGGAGGCAGGTTCATGGAAAGCACCAATCGAGGCATCCGCAAGACCCGCGTAGGCGTTGTGGTCAGCGACAAGATGGACAAGACGATCGTGGTTTCGATCAACACCCTGATCCGGCACCCGCTGTATGGCAAGATCATGAAGCGCACCAACAAGGTGAAAGCGCATGACGAAACCAACCAGTGCACCATCGGCGACAAGGTCCGCATCGCGGAAACCAGGCCCCTTTCCAAGGACAAGCACTGGCGGCTGCTTGAGGTCATCGAGAAAGCCAAGTAAGCCCCGACCGCACAGGCGACCTCTCATGGGCATAAGCCGCATGATGAGGATTTGATAAAGGAGGAACCCCGTACTATGATTCAGCCGCAAACGCGACTTAAGGTCGCCGACAATTCCGGCGCCAAGGAAATCATGTGCATTCGGGTGCTGGGCGGCTCATTCCGCCGCACGGCCTCGATTGGCGACGTGATCGTCGCCAGCGTGAAGACCGCCACGCCGGGCGGCCAGGTAAAGAAGGGCGACGTGGTCAGGGCTGTCATCGTGCGCATGCACAAGTCGCGCCGCCGGCCGGATGGCAGCTACATCCGTTTTGACGACAATGCTGCCGTCATCATCGGGGATGACAAGCAACCCCGCGGCACCCGCATCTTTGGGCCGGTCGCCCGCGAACTGCGCGAGCGGGACTACATGCGCATCATCTCCCTTGCCCCCGAAGTTCTGTAAGGAGGACACGATGAAAGTACACGTAAAGACCAAGGATGAAGTCATTGTGATCGCCGGCAAGGACAAGGGCGTCAAGGGCAAGGTGCTCAACGTGAACCCCGCCAAAAACCGCGTGACGGTCGAGGGCGTGGCCATGGTTACCAAGCACCAGAAATCCCGCGCCCAGGGCCAGCCCGGCGGCATCATCCACAAGGAAGCCGCCATAGACGCCAGCAACGTGATGCTGGTGTGCCAGAAGTGCGGCAAGCCCTCCCGCTCCGGCGTCCGGATCGAGGACGGCAAGAAGATCCGCACCTGCAAGAAGTGCAACCAACAGATTGATTAAGGGGAGGAATAGCAAGTGGCAACGCGTCTGAAAGAAAAATATCTGTCCGAAGCTGTCCCTGCCCTCAAGCAGAAGTACGGCTACGCAAACGACATGCAGATCCCCAAGCTGGAAAAGGTCATCATCAACATGGGCTTGGGCGACTGCAAGGACAACGCCAAGGCGCTGGAAAACGCCGTGGACGAGCTCACGCAGATTTCCGGCCAGAAGCCGGTGATCACCAAAGCCAAGAAATCCATCGCCAACTTCAAGCTGCGCGAGGGCATGAACGTGGGCGCCAAGGTCACCCTGCGCGGCACGCGCATGGAAGATTTCGTGGACAAGCTGATGAACATCGCCCTGCCGCGCGTGCGCGACTTCCGCGGTGTTTCCAACAAGGCCTTTGACGGCCGCGGCAACTATGCCCTGGGCCTGCGCGAGCAGCTGATCTTCCCGGAAGTCAACTATGACAAGGTCGAGAAGATCCGCGGCATGGAAGTCATTTTCGTAACGACTGCCCACACGGACGAGGAAGCCATGACGCTTCTGCAGCTGCTGGGCATGCCGTTCGCGCAGACACAGTAAAGGAGAAAGCAATTATGGCAAAGACCAGCCAAGTCATCCGTCAGTCCCGGCCCGCGAAGTTTTCAACCCGTGCCTATACGCGCTGCCGTCTGTGCGGCCGTCCGCACGCGGTTTTGCGCCGCTATGGCTTGTGCCGCATCTGCTTTAGGGAACTGGCCTACAAGGGGCAGATCCCCGGCGTCCGCAAAGCCAGCTGGTAAGCGCGTCCGCGCAGCAAAGGAGGTACTCATGGTTGTGAATGATCCCATCGCCGATATGCTCACCCGCATCCGCAACGCGCAGGTTGCCAAGCATGATACGGTGTCCATCCCCGCCAGCAAGTCCAAGAAGGCCATCGCCCGGATCCTGCTGGAAGAAGGGTATGTCAAGAACTACGAGCTGGTGGACGATGACGGCCATCAGCAGATCAAGGTGACCCTCAAGTACCTGGGCGGCAAGCAGCAGCCGGTCATCGCCGGCCTGCAGCGCATCAGCAAGCCCGGCCTGCGCGTGTACGCGCGCAGCGAGGAGCTGCCCAAGGTGCTGGGCGGCCTGGGGATTGCCATCGTGTCCACGTCCAAGGGCCTGATGACCGACCGGTCGGCCCGCAAGGTCAACCTGGGCGGCGAAGTGCTGGCCTACATCTGGTAACCGAACCACAAGAGAGGTGCAAGAATGTCTCGTATAGGAAAACTGCCGATTCCTGTGCCCGCGGGCGTGACGGTTACGATTGACGACCGGAACATGGTCGTGGTCAAGGGCCCCAAAGGCACGCTGCAGCAGCAGGTTAACCCGGATATTACCATTGCGCTGGAGGACGGAACGCTCACGCTCACCCGCCCCAGCGAAGCCAAGCCCCACAAGGCCATGCACGGTCTGTACCGGGCGCTGATCAACAACATGGTGGTGGGCGTGACGGCGGGCTTTGAGAAGGCGCTCGAGCTGGTGGGCACCGGCTACCGCGCGCAGGCTGAAGGCAACAAGCTGACGCTCAACGTGGGCTATTCCCACCCGATCGTCTTTGAAGCGCCCGACGGCGTCAGTTTCCAGACCCCCGCCCCGACGCAGATCATTGTACGGGGCATCGACAAGCAGGTGGTCGGCAACCTGGCCGCTGACATCCGCGCCACGCGCAAACCCGAACCCTACCTGGGCAAGGGCGTCAAGTACCAGGGTGAGCAGATCCGCCGCAAGGTCGGCAAAGCCGCCAAGTAAGGAAAGAGGGAGTGAACGCAAATGTTTCATAAGCGCGACCGCAACGATGTGCGCCTGATCCGCCACGCGCGCGTGCGCAAGAAGATCAGCGGCACGCCCGATATGCCGCGGCTGTGTGTGTTTCGCAGCAACCAGTTTATCTACGCGCAGGTGATTGACGATACGCAGGGGGCAACCCTGGCGCAGGCGTCCAGCATGGAGCCGTCCTTGAAGGACGAGCTGTCCGGCAAGAAGAAGGTCGAACAGTCCAAGCTGGTCGGCAGACTGGTCGCACAGCGCGCGATGGACAAGGGGATTTCCAGTGTCGTGTTTGACCGCGGCGGCTATGTATACGCCGGCCGTGTGGCATCCCTGGCCGAAGGCGCGCGCGAAGCGGGCCTCAAGTTCTGACAAGGGAGGAAGCGAAAAAGCATGCAACGCAGGGATAGGGACAACAGGGACCGCCGTGACCGCGGCGATGGAGACAACGAGTTTCAGGAGAAGTTGGTTTCCGTCAACCGCGTGGTGAAGGTCGTCAAGGGCGGCCGGAACTTCCGCTTCGCGGCGCTGGTCGTCGTGGGCGACGGCAAGGGCCGCGTGGGCGCGGGCATCGGCAAGGCCGTGGAAATCCCCGAAGCCATCCGCAAGGGCGTGGAAAAGGCCAAGAAGAGCCTGATCACCGTGCCCATCGTGGGCACCACCATTCCGCACCAGGCCACCGGATACTTTGGCACCGGCAAGGTCGTGCTGCTGCCCGCCGAGGAAGGCTCGGGCGTGATCGCCGGCGGCGCCGCGCGCGCGGTGCTGGAGCTGGCCGGTGTCCGGGACATCCGCACCAAGTCCTTTGGCACCAACAACCCGATCAACACCGTCAAAGCCACGCTGGAAGGCCTGCGCCTTTTGCGCTCGGCCGAGCAGGTGGCCCGGATGCGCGGCAAGACCGTGGAAGAAATCCTGGGCTGAGGAGATACACATGAAACTGAAAGTCACGCTGACAAAATCGCCCATTTCCAGCCTGCAAAAGCACATTGACACCGTCAAGGCGCTCGGGCTGCGCAAAATCGGACAAAGCAAGGTATTTGATGACAACCCCTGTGTGCGCGGGCAGATCTTCGCCGTCAAGCACATGGTTACCGTCGAGGAGATCAAGGAGTAAGGAGGACGTCCTCATGAAATTGCACGAGCTGAAACCCGCACCGGGTTCCACTACTGCACCGAAGCGCCTTGGCCGAGGCGTAGGCTCTGGACTTGGCAAGACCTCTGGCAAAGGTCACAAAGGTGCCAAGGCCCGTTCGGGCGGCGGAAAAGCGCCCGGCTTTGAAGGCGGCCAGATGCCCTTGACCCGCCGCGTGCCCAAGAGCGGCTTTGTCAACGTTTTCCGGAAGGAATATGCCACCCTTAACCTGACGGCGCTGGAACGCTTTGACGACGGCGCGGTGGTGACCATCGACACGCTCCGGCAGCTGGGCATGGTTAAGCAGGTGAAGGATGGCGTGAAGATTCTCGGCGGCGGGGACCTCACCCGCAAACTGACCGTTCAGGTGACCAAGTTCACCGCCTCGGCAAGGGAAAAGATCGAGGCTGCCGGCGGCAAGGCCGAGGAGGTCTGAGATGTGGGATACGCTCAAAAACGCGTGGAAGGTACCCGAGCTTAAAAAGAAGATTCTGTATACCTTCTTCATGCTGCTGGTTTTCCGCCTGGTCGGCGTGATCCCGGTGCCCGGCATCAATGCCAACGTCGTGCGCGATGTGGCCAAGAGCTTTGACATGCTAGGCCTGGTCAACATGATGACCGGCAATGCGTTCAGCCAGATGACGGTGATGGCCATGGGCATCACGCCCTACATCAACGCCAGCATCATCATGCAGCTGCTGACGGTTGCCATCCCCGCGCTGGAGCGCATGCAGAAGGACGGCGGCCAGGAGGGCAAGGACAAGATAAACCGCATCACGCGGTACTCCACCGTCGTGCTGGCGGCCCTGCAGGCCATCGGCATCATCGCCGGGCTTAACTCCTCCACGACCAACGCCAACGAGCGCGTGCTGCTGGCCAGCTACAACAACTTCTTTGGCCTGCTGACCATCGGCATCATCATGTCCGGCGGTACCGCGCTGGCCATGTGGATCGGCGAGCGCATCACCAAGAACGGCATCGGCAACGGCATTTCGCTGCTGATCTTTGCCGGCATCATCTCCAACCTGTTCAACGGCATGGTGTCGGCGTTTACCGACGTGCTGGGCATCACCCACTACGGCACCACCGTGGTGCAGTTCTTGATCCTTCTGGTCATCACGCTGGCGATCATCACCCTGGTCACATTTGTGGACATGGGTGAGCGCCGCATCCCGGTGCAGTACGCCAAGCGCGTGGTGGGCCGCAAGATGTACGGCGGCCAGTCCACCCACATCCCGATGAAGGTGGTATCCGTCGGCGTTCTGCCGCTGATTTTCGCCTATTCCTTCATGGCGTTCCCCGGCACGATCATTGCCATGTTCGGCACCAACTCGGGCGCCTACAAGTGGTGGTCGGCCAACATGACCCAGACCGCCCCGCTGTACCTGTTCGTGGTGGCGCTGCTGATCGTCGCGTTTGCCTACTTCTACCAGTCTATCAGCTTTAACCCGCAGGACATCGCCAAGAACATCCAGCAGCAGGGCGGCAACATCCCTGGCATCCGTTCGGGCAAGAACACGGTGGAGTTTCTCTCGCGCACCAGCAAGCGGCTGACGCTGTTTGCCGCGCTCTTCCTGGCGGTGCTGGCCACCGTGCCCGCGCTGCTTAAGGTGTGGCAGAACATCCAGATGCCCTACGCGGCGAGCTCCATCCTGATTGCGGTCAGCGTGGCGCTGGAAAGCGTGCGGCAGGTGGAAGCCAACCTGGTCATGCGCAACTACAAGGGCTTCCTGTAAACATGCATTTGATTTTCCTGGGCCCGCCGGGTGCCGGAAAAGGCACCCAGGCAGCCCGTCTTTCAGAGGAGCTTGCCATGCAACAGATCTCCACCGGGGATCTGTTCCGTTCCGCCATCCGCGACAAAACGCCGCTGGGGCTGGCCGCACAAGGCTACATCGACCAGGGCGAACTGGTGCCGGACGACGTCGTGATCGGCATGGTCCGGGAATATCTGCCCCGCGTGACCGCCCCGGGCGGCTACATCCTGGATGGCTTCCCCCGCACGGTGGAGCAGGCGGAGAGGCTTTCCTCCTTTGCCACCATCGACGCGGTGATCTGCTTTGACCTTGCCGACCAGGTCATCGTCAAGCGCCTGTCCGAGCGGCGCGTGTGCACGCAGTGCGGACGGATCCACAGCCTGCCGGATTTGAAGGACGCCAACGTCTGCCCCCATTGCGGCGGCAAGTTGATCCAGCGCGCGGACGACAACGAGGCCACCATCCTGCACCGGCTGGAGGTGTACCACGAGCAGACCGAGCCGCTAATCGCCTACTACCAGCGCCGCGGCATAATCCGGCGGGTGAACTCGGACGCCCCGATCCCCGAGACCTACGCGCGCCTGCGCAACGTGCTGGGCCTGGCGGAGTCATGATCACGATTAAGAACGCCCATCAGCTGGCCAAAATGCGCTCGGCGGGGCACCTGCTCTACGATGTGCTGTGCGGCCTGCGCGAGGTGATTGTGCCGGGCATGACCACGCTGGCGCTGGACGCCTGGGCGTCCGAACGCATCCGTAAGGCCGGCGCGGTGCCGTCGTTTCTCAACTACCACGGCTACCCCGCGTGCATCTGCACCTCCCTTGACAGCCAGGTGGTGCACGGCATTCCGTCCGACGCGGTTACCCTTGACGAAGGCAGCATCTTAAGCGTGGACTGCGGGCTGATCCTGGATGACTGGCAGGCCGACAGCGCCTTCACCGTGCCGCTGGGCGAGGTGCCCGACGAGGTGCTTGCGCTGATTGCGGTCACCGAGCAGTGCTTCTTTGAAGGCGCGCGCAAAGCGGTGGATGGCGGGCGCATGGGGGACATCGGCCACGCGGTGCAGTCGCTAGCGGAACGCCACGGCTACGGGGTCATCCGCATGCTCACCGGCCACGGCATCGGCCGTCAGATGCATGAAGATCCCAGCGTGCCCAACTTCGGCAGCCCCGGGAACGGCATCCGCCTGCGGCGCGGCATGACGCTGGCCATCGAGCCCATGATCGCGCTGGGCGACTACGCGGTGCGCGAGTTGGACGACGGCTGGACCATCGTCACGGCCGATGGTTCGCCCTGCGCCCACTATGAGCACACGATCGCAATCACCCAGGGCGAACCGGAGGTGCTCACGCTGCCCGGCTACGCCTTTCCCACGACCGAACCGGACGCCGCGCCATGAAACCGCCCGTTCAGGCGGGATTTGCCGCAATATCCAAAAAAGGTCGTGACAAAGGCAGGCTGTTTGTAGTATTATGTGAGTTGGACGCTGATTTTGTGCTGGTTGCGGACGGGGACCTTCGTTTGCTCGGCCATCCCAAGAAGAAGCGCCGCAAGCATCTCACGCCCACAAACCGGGAGCTGCCCGGGTTGATGGCGCTGTACCACCAGGGACGGCTCAAGGACAGCGACATCCGCGCCGCCTTAAGCCAGGAAACCGATACCCCAACGACACAGCCAATATAAGGAGGGTTCTGTGTTTGTCCAAAAGTGACGTCATTGAAATCGAAGGAAAGGTCGTCGAAGCGCTCCCGAATGCCATGTTTTCCGTGGAACTGCCCAATGGGCATCGTGTCATGGCACACATCTCCGGAAAAATGCGCATGAACTTTATCCGCATTTACCCCGGTGACCGGGTGACCATCGAGCTTTCCCCCTACGATCTGACCAGAGGCCGTATCACTTGGAGAAGCAAACACTGACACCCGCCTGATTATCCACATGCTGCAAGGAGGCCAACCCAAATGAAAGTCCGTCCGTCCGTCAAAAAGATCTGCGAGAAGTGCAAGATCATCCGCCGCAAAGGCCATGTGATGATCATTTGTGAGAATCCCAAGCACAAGCAAAGGCAGGGCTAAGGCATGTGAACCGCCCGGGCGGCTGATCGGTCACTGCGACCGGTACCGAGCGGTTTTCATCATAGAAACAAAGAGGGCCCTTTGGGCCCGCGTATCCCCGTTAACCAGAATCATTGGAGGTGTTACCAGCACATGGCACGTATTGCGGGCGTAGACCTGCCCCGAGACAAGCGTGTGGAAATCGGCCTGACGTACATCTTTGGCATCGGGCTGACCACATCACAGAAGATCCTGGCGGAAACCGAGATCAACCCCGACATCCGCGTGCGGGATCTGACCGAAAACGATATCAGCAAACTGCGTGAGCATATCGAGCGTCACATCAAGGTGGAGGGCGACCTGCGCCGCGAAATCTCGATGAACATCAAGCGGCTGGTCGAAATCGGATGCTATCGCGGCGTCCGCCATCGGCGCAGCCTGCCCGTGCGTGGTCAGAACACCAAGCAGAACGCGCGCACGCGCAAAGGCCCCAAGCGTCAGCAGGTGGCCGGCAAAAAGAGGGCCGCGCGCTGATTACGCATAGCTGTCCGCCCAGCGCGGCAGGGAGGAGAATTCCATGGCACCCAAAGGCAATCTGAAGAAGACTTCGCGCAGACGCCGCGAGCGCAAGCTGGTGGAGCGGGGCGTGGTGCATATCCATTCTTCGTTCAACAACACCATCGTAACGATCACCGACACCCTGGGCAACGCGCTCAGCTGGGCTTCCGCCGGCGGCATGGGTTTCCGCGGCAACAAGAAGTCCACGCCCTTTGCCGCCCAGATGGCCGCGGAAACCGCCGCCAAGGCCGCCACCGAGTTTGGCCTGCGCACGGTGGAAGTGTTCGTCAAGGGCCCCGGCTCGGGCCGCGAGGCTGCCATCCGCAGCCTGCAAACCGCCGGCCTGGACGTGACGATGATCAAGGACGTGACGCCCATCCCGCACAACGGATGCCGTCCGCCCAAGCGCAGGCGCGTGTAAGGAGGACCAACAAAAAATGGCACGATATACCGACTCTGTTTGCCGGCTTTGCCGCCGCGAGGGCACCAAGCTGTTCCTCAAGGGCGAGAAGTGCTTCTCCCCGAAGTGTGCCGTCGGCAAGCGTCCCACCCCCCCCGGCCAGCATGGCCGTGCCCGCCAGCGCAAGATGAGCGAGTACGGCACCCAGCTGCGTGAAAAGCAGAAGGCGCGCCGCGCGTACGGCCTGCTGGAGGCCCAGTTCCGCCGCACCTATGACCGCGCCACCGCCATGAAGGGCGTCACCGGCGAAAACCTATTGCAGCTGCTGGAGCGGCGTCTGGACAACGTGGTGTTCCGCGCCGGCTTTGCGCCCTCGCGCCCGGCCGCCCGCCAGCTGGTCAACCACGGCCATTTTCTGGTCAACGGCCACAAGGTGGACATTCCTTCCTACACCGTGGATGCGGATGATGTGATTACTGTGCGCACGCGCAGCAAGGAAAGCCCGCACTTCAAGGTGGCCCGCGAAGGCACCGCCCGTATCCTGCCCAAGTGGCTGACGGTCAACGCCGACGAACTGACCGCCAGGGTCGCTGCCCTGCCGGCGCGCGAGGACATCGACTTTACCCTGCAGGAGAACATGATCGTTGAGTTCTACTCCCGCTAAACCCAACTGCGTCTTTCTGCAAGCCAATTTCCGATAGGAGGGTATCAGCGGTGAATATAGAATCAGAATCCCCCCGTATTACCCGTTCCAGCTCCCGCGAGGACGAGTATTTCGGCCGCTTCGTGGTCGAGCCGCTGGAGCGTGGCTTTGGCACCACGTTGGGCAACGCCCTGCGGCGCGTGCTGTTAAGCTCGCTGCCCGGCGCGGCGGTGACCAGCGTCAACATCGACGGCATCCAGCATGAGTTCAGCACCATCCCCGGCGTCAAGGAAGACGTGACGGAGATCATTTTGAACCTGAAGGAATTGGTCGTGCGCTCGCACGCCGACCAGCCCAAGCGGGTCGAAATCGACGTGACCGGGCCGGGCAACGTGACCGGCGCTGACATCCGCGTGGATAGCGAAGTGGAGATCATCAATCCCGAAGCACACATCGCCTCTCTGGGCGTGGACGGCCGGCTGCACATGTGGCTGACCATCGACACCGGGCGCGGCTATGTGTCCGCCGAAAAGAACAAGCAAAACCCGATGCAGATCGGCACCATCCCCGTGGACTCCATCTACACGCCCATCCGCCGGGTCAACTACTTTGTGGATGACAAGCGCGTCGGGCAGATCACGGACTTTGACAAGCTCACCCTGGACGTGTGGACCAACGGCAGCCTGAACGCCGATGAGGCCGTGGGCATGGCCGCCAGGATCCTCAGCCAGCAGCTTTCCCTGTTTGCGTCGCTCACCGATCAGCAGGACGATAGCCTGGAGCCCCAGCAGGAGCACCAGAGCGGCGGCAAGGCGCTGGACATGACCATTGAGGAGCTTGACCTGTCGGTGCGCGCGTTCAACTGCCTCAAGCGCGCCGGGATCAACACCGTGGGCGAGCTGGTGCAGAAAAACCAGGAAGAAATGATGAAGGTGCGCAACCTGGGCAAGAAGAGCCTGGAGGAAGTGGAGCAGAAGCTGGCGCTTCTGGGCCTCTACCTGCGTCAGGCCGACGAATAAAAGCACCACCGCCCGCATGGGCGAAGGAGGAAACATCCCATGGCACTGCAACGCAAGCTGGGCAGGAGGGCCGATCAGCGCAAGGCCCTTTTGCGCAATCAGGTGACCAACCTTCTCTGGCATGGCCGCATTGAGACCACGCTGGCGCGCGCCAAGGAAGTGCGCGGCATCGCCGAGCGCATGGTAACGCTTGCCGTGCGCACGTATGACGACACCGTCAGCGCGCAGAAGGAATACCACAACGAGAAAGGCCAGATCGTAACGATGGACGTCGTCAACGATTCGCCCGCCAAGTTGGTGGCGCGCCGGCAGATGCTGGCGTACCTGTACAATATCAAGCCCGAAAAGAACCCCGATGAGAACAAGGCCGAATATCGAGAGCGCACCAAGGACATCAAGCACCCGGTGATTGAAAAGGTGTTCCGCGAGTATGGCCCGCGCTACCGCACCCGCAACGAGGAAAAGAACAGCGCCGGCGGATACACCCGTATCTACCGCCTGGGGCCCCGCCGCGGCGACGCGTCCGAGCGCGTGATCATCGAAATGGTCAAGTAAAACCCCTTGATATGATCCCCAAACGGCAGGCACTGGCCCGCCGTTTTTTTGTTGCGATCGAAAAAGGCATCCATTTGAAACTGCCCGCAGGATGTGTATAATGGGGGTAGACAGATGGAAAGGATGATTGCGTGCGGCGGATAGGCGTTTTTGGAGGGCTGTTTGATCCGGTCCACTTCGGCGATCTGCGCGTTGCCCGTGCGGCGATGGAGCAGCTGGCGCTGGAGGAGATCGTGATCGTGCCTTTCCAGGCGCCCGCCTCGGGCCGCGCGGCTGCGCCGCGCAGGGATCGCCTGGACATGCTCACGATTGCCTTCTCGGGCGTTCAGGGCATCGCCATCATCGAAAACGAGTATGAGCAGACGCTGGCGGGTTTGACCGACGCCCTGCGCGCGGTGCGCATGGGCCGCCAGGACGCAGATATCTTTTTGCTGATGGGCACTGACCAGCTGCATTCGTGGCTGGCGCAGCGCAACAGCCTGCCGGTGCTGCGTTCGGTCAATGTAGCGCTGTTTTACCGCAGGGAGAGCTCCGACGAAGCGCGGCTGCGCGCCATGGCACTCAACGTGCGCGTGAGCATCCTGCAAATGCCCGCGCTGACCATCAGCGCCCACCTGGCGCGCGCCCAGATCGGTCTTTTATCGGACGCGCCCGAGGTGCTGCCGCAGCCGGTGGCCGAATACATCGCCCTGCAGGGGCTGTACAAGCCGCCCTATGCCGCGATGATGCGCTCCCAGATGACGCAGAAACGCTATGTCCATACGCTGGGCGTCAAGGACACCGCGGTGCGGCTGGCCAGGTTGCACGGCGCGTCCATGCAGCAGGCGGCGGTGGCCGGCCTCCTGCACGACTGCGCCAAATGCCTGCCCATTGGGAAACTCAATGCGTTGGCCCGGCGCTACACCCCGGACAGCCTCAAGGAGTTTACCACCGGCGCGCTGCTGCACGGGCCGGTGGGCGCCCAGCTGGCGCGCGTCAAATACAAGGTGAAGGACCCGGATGTGCTAAACGCCATCCACTGGCACACCGTGGGCCGGGCAGGCATGTCAGTGCTGGAGCTGTGCGTCTATGTGGCCGACGCCATCGAGCCCAGCCGCAAGGACTATCCGCAGCTAAGCGAGATTCGCACGCTAGCGCAGACGAACATCAAGGCCGCCACGCTCAAGGCGATGCTGGCCACACGCGATTATGTATTGTCAACCGGACAGGGGTATTTGGCCGGGGCGGATGCCCTGGGCGATTTACAGCAACAGGTCGGATAAAAACTACAGGAGAACAGAAAGGAGGGGCTTTCATGCAGGAACGGCAATTGGCGCAGCGGGCGGCCCAGATTCTTTACGACCACAAGGCCCAGGACATCGTGGGGTTGCGCGTCATGCACCTGACGGTGGTCACGGATTATCTGGTGATCGCAAGCGGCACCAACACGCTGCACGTGCGCGCCCTGCGCGAGTATCTGGAGAATGAACTGGCCAAGGAGGGGGTCACCCGCCGCCGCGTGGAGGGGGAGACGCTGGGCCGCTGGGTGGCGCTGGACTATGCTTCGGTCATCGTCCACATCTTCCATCCCGAGGAACGCGCCTTTTACCGCCTGGAGCGGCTGTGGGATGATGGGCAAAACCGCCTGTCCTTGCCATTTTATGAGGATGAGCTGGCCCGCGCACGCGTATGAACCTGCAACTGTACATCTACAAACGCAACTTTGACACACAAAAGGCGGAGCGGTTCCTCAAGGAACGCAGGATCGCCTACACCACGGTGGACATGAAGCGCCACGCCCCCGGCAAGCGGGAGCTGGAAATGTTCGCAAACAAAATCGGCGCGCGCGCGCTGGTTGACCTGGACTCGCAACAGGTCAAGGGGCATCCGATTGCGTACACCAACAGCGCGTCCAACATCATCGACTATCTTTTGACCCAGCCCGCCTTCCTGCGCACGCCCATTTTACGGGACGGGCAGCGCGTGCTGGTGGGGTTTGACGAAGCGGCGTATATGGACTTTGTGGGCCTGAACAAGGCCTGAACAGGAGGGGCAACATGAAGAGACTGACCGTGCTGCTGGCGCTGGTGCTGGTTGTGGCGGCGGTGGTGATCGGCGTGCAGGTGGGAAGGAACAACACCCTGCAGCAGGAGAAAGCCACCTTACAGACCGATCTGGACACCGCGAAGGCCGAACTGGAAACCGCGCAACAGACCCTGACCCAAACCACGGCCGACCGTGACCAGGCGACCGCCGACATGGCCGTGCTGCAAAGCGCGCATGACGTGCTCGTGCAGGAAAAAGACGGGCTGACCGACCAGATCACCCAGGCAAACAACGTCGTGACCGCGCTGACCGACGAGCGTGTGACGCTTGCCAAGCAGGTGGAGGATGCAAACCTGCAGCTGGCGGCGCTCAGCGAGGAAAAGGTGCGCCTGACCACCCAGGTGGAGGAAGCGCAAAAGGAGATCAAGGCGCTCAATGAGCGGCAGCAGGGCATCGAAGCCATGCTGGAGGGGGTCAACGGCGCGTCCGGGCAGGACGTGGCCGCAAGCATCACCCAGCTCATCGCCGACCGGGACGCGGCGCAGGCTGATCTGGCCCGCATCACCGAGGAAAAGACCGCCGCGGAAACCGCGCTGCAGGAGCTGACCGATGCCAAGGCCACCGTGGACGCCTCGCTGGAGCAGGCGCTGGCCGACCAAAAGACGGCCGAGGACGCGCTGGCCGCGCTCACGGCCGAAAAGGCCACTGCGGACGAAGTACTGGCCGCGCTGACGGCGGAGAAAACCACCGTGGACGAAGCGCTGACCGCAATGGAAGCGGAAAAAACCGCCGCCCAGGAAGCGCTGATCAAGGCCGAGGCGGATGCCGCTGAAGCATCAAAGGCGCTGGAAACGCTGACCAACGAGAACACCGCCGTCCAGGAAGCCCTGACCAAAGCCGAAGCCGATGCGGCCGAAGCCCACAAGGCGCTTGACAGCATGACGGCGGAAAAAGCCGCCGCGCAGGAAGAGCTGGCGCAGCTGACGAAGGACAAGGAAGTCGTGGACACCGAACTGGCCGCCGCGCAGGAACAGCTGCTGGCCGCCACCCAGGTTAAGGGCGACGTAACCGTGTTCCACACCAACGATGTGCACGCGCGCGTGGTCGAGGGTGCGGATCAGATCGGGTATGCCAAGCTGGCCACGATTGTGAGCGAGGCGCGCGACGCGGGCGGCACGCTGCTGCTGGACGCGGGCGACGCGCTGCACGGCATGGCGTTTGCCGGCGCTACGCAGGGGCAAAGCGTGGTCGACCTGATGAACTTGCTGGGCTATGACGCGATGACCCCCGGCAACCACGATTTTAACTATGGGTATGAACGCCTCAAGGAACTGGAAAAGGGCATGAACTTCCCGCTGGTCAACGCCAACATCCTGCTGGCGGACGGCAGCCACGCGTTCACGCCCTATGTGGTCAAGGAAGTGGCCGGCCGCAGGATCGCCATCGTGGGCGCGGCCAACCCGCAGATTGAAACCGCCATCCACCCCGCCCGCATCGAGGGGCTGACCTTTGGCGGCATTGAGAAAATCGAGGAAGCCGTACAGGACGCGCGCGCCGAGGCCGACGTGGTGATCCTGCTGGCGCACTGGGGTGCGGACAAGGCCTATGACCCCAACAGCAGCGTGCTGGCCGCCCTCCCTGGCGTCGACCTGGTGGTTGACGCGCACAGCCACACTGCGTTTGCCGACATCGAGCAGACCGACGGCGCGGCGCTGATCGCCAGCGCGGGGGAATACCTGAAGAACCTGGGCCGCGCGTACCTGGCGTTTGACGCGGACGGCAAAGTGACTGTCACAGAGGATCCCGTCACCTTTGAAGCCACGGTGAACGTCGTGGCCGATCAGGCCGTTGCCGACGCCATTGCTGAGATTGACAAGTCCGTGTCCGAAGCCCTGTCCGAGGTGATCGGCAAGGCCGCGGTGCTGCTGGACGGCGAGCGTGCCAACGTGCGCACGCAGGAAACCAACCTGGGCGACCTGGCGGCGGACGCGCTGCTTGAAGCCACCGGCGCTGACGTCGCGTTTACCAACGGCGGCGGCATCCGGCGCAGCATTCAGGCCGGCGACATCACCCGCAACGATGTGGTCGAGGTATTCCCGTTCGGCAACTCGGTGGTGGTCATCGAGGTGACCGGCAACCAGATCCGCGAAGCGATGGAGCATGGCCTGCGCCTGCATCCGGAGCAGAACGGCGGCTTCCCGCAGGTGGCGGGCATGGAGATCGCCTTCATGAGCCCGGACGAGCCCGGACGCCGGCTGGTTGACCTCAGCGTGGACGGCAAGCCCCTGGATGATACGAAAAAGTACCTGATGGCCACCAACGATTTCCTGGCCTTTGGCGGCGACGGGTACGAGATGCTCAAGGAGGCGCCCGTCATCTCCTATCTGGGCACCATGGACGAGGTGCTGGGCGAATACATCCAGTCCCTGGGCACGGTGACTGGCGACGTGGGCGAGCGCATCGTGCTGGTGACCCCGGCCGAACCCACCGTGGAAGTCGCGCCCGAAAGCGTGGTGCCCAGCCCCGAGCCGAACGCGGCGCCCGAAGAAACCCCTGCCGCGACCGACAAGGCCGCGTAGAAACAGCTTCATATCTGGCCGCGGCACGAAATGTGCCGCGGCTTTTTGATGGGGAAAACCCGCCTCGCCTGTGCTACAATGCACCCGGAATGGAGGGCAGTGCATGATGAATTTTCAGAGCACCCGCGGGCATAGGGGCGTCACCTCCCAACAGGCGGTGCTGGACGGCATTGCCCCGGACGGGGGGCTGTATGTGCCCGCGCGCATGCCCGTCCTGCCCTACGGGGGTTGGGCACAGGCAAGCTTTGCGCAGGTGGCCGCGCGCATCCTGGACATCTGGCTGCCCGGCTTTGACGCGGACAACTGGATGGCCGACGCCTATGCCGCTTTTGACACGCCGGAGATTGCGCCGCTGGTATCCGTGGGGCCGCGCCATGTGCTGGAGTTGTTCCATGGCCCTACGCTGGCGTTCAAGGACGTGGCGCTCAGCGTGCTGCCCCGATTGATGAAGAAAGCCGCTGACGAGCTGCGCCCCGGGCAGGAGCACCTGGTATTGATCGCCACCAGCGGGGACACCGGCTCCGCCGCGCTGCACGGTTTTTCCGGCGTGGCGGGCATCCGCGCGCTGGCGTTTTATCCTTTTCAGGGCATCAGCGCCGTGCAGCGCGCCCAGATGGTCACCATGGAAGGGCGCAATGTGCGCGCCTGCGGCATACGCGGCGACTTTGACGATGCCCAGCGCGGCGTCAAAGCGATTTTCGCTGACGGTATGCCAGGCAACGTGCGCCTGACCAGCGCCAACTCCATCAACATCGGCCGGCTCGTGCCGCAGATCACCTACTACTACACCGCCTACGCTGCGCTGGTGTGGGCAAAGCGCATCGCCGCCGGGGACGCGGTGGACTTTTCCGTGCCCACCGGCAATTTTGGCGACATCCTGGCCGGATGGCTGGCCAAAGCGATGGGGCTGCCGGTGGGGAAGCTGATCTGCGCCACCAACGCCAATGACGCGTTGCACCAATTCTTTGAAACCGGCTTTTACAACCGCCGCCGCCCGCTGGTCAAGACGCTGTCGCCGTCCATGGACATTCTGGTGTCCAGCAACCTGGAGCGCCTGCTGTGGCACGCAAGCGGCGGAGACAGCATTTTGGTGCGCGCGCTGATGACCGAGCTTGCCAGCAAAGGGGCATATCACATTGATGAGGCGTTGCGCCAGCGCCTCTCGCAGGACCTTGTCAGCATATCGGTGGATGACCACCAGGCGCTGGACACCATCCGCAGCGTGTACAAACAGCACCGCTATGCGCTGGACCCGCACACAGCGGCGGCCTGGGCGGGCGCCGAAGCGCTGGGGCAGAGCGACCGCCCCTGCGTGGTGCTGGCCACCGCGTCGCCGTTCAAATTCCCGCAGGCGATGGCAATGGCGCTGGATGTTCCGGACATTGGCGACACCGTGGACGCCGGCGATCGGCTGGCGGACTGGCTGGGCGTGCCGGTGCCCGAAGCGCTGGCGGACTTGGCCGACCGGCCCGAACGCCACAGCGATGTGATTGACGCAGATTTCATGGCAGCCTATGTGCGCAAGGCGGTGAACGAACCATGGTGAAAGTGACCGTGCCCGCCACCTCCGCCAACCTGGGGCCGGGCTTTGACTGCCTTGGGATCGCGCTGTCCTGCTATGCCACGCTGTGGGCGGAAGCCACGCCGGGCGAGATCTCGATCGCTGGATGTCCGGCGGAATACTGCGGCCCGGACAACCTGGCCTGGCGCGCGTTTGAACTGGCGAGAAA
>JAGVSV010000017.1 GCA_019137115.1 Bacillota bacterium | reverse complement strand
AACGCTGCGAATGTGGGCTTGTCATTGGATGGCAGTGCTTGGCTGGAGTTGACGGTGGATCGCCAGGTAGCATTGCTGCTGGACTATGCGAAGCTTTACGCGCATATGCCCGTTGAAGTGTATGGCGCATCGGGCCTTCTGGTTGATTTCCTGAACAAATAACTGCCGCCAGACGGCGTGAAGGGGCGCTTTCGGGCGTCAGACGAGCAGCAGATATGCCTGTGTTTTCGCCTTGCCGACAGCAATCCGGTTGCGCTGCGATCCCTCCTGACTTATCTGGTCGATTGCCAGGTCATTCATCTGACACACAAGGTGCCGGTGCAGAAGAAAACCACCACGTAACGTGGTGGAGGGACACACAATCATTACCCACGCGGCTGTGTCAGCGCCAACCGGAAGTACCGCAAGTTGTCATGCGGAGACGCGCGGTACGGCTCCGTTTCCGAAAACCCCAACTCCTCAAACAGCCGGACCAGTCGCTCGACAAAGCCAAACGTGTCCGCCAGCATCACGGTATAGCCAATGTCCCGGGCTTCCTCAATTACCTTCTCCGACAGCTTGCGGCTGATGCCCAGGCCGCGGTAGGTGTTGCGCACGAACAGGCGCTTCATCTCGCACACGCTCTGGTCCGGCTCCTCAATGTCGGAGGGCTGCAGGGCAACGCACCCCACCAGCTCGTGGTTAACCTGCGCCAGATAGAGGCGGCCCTTGGGGCGGTCGTACGCTCCGGGCAGGTCGGCCAGTTCGGCATCAAAATCGCCAAACTCCAGCGGCACGCCGATCCAGTTGACGTATTCGGTCAGGAGCTGGCGCACGTCATACAGGCGTTCCTCGGCGTCGATGATGTCAACGGCTTGTTCCATTTACTGCTCCTGGCGTGCGGTAGATGACCTCTTCGCGGCGCGGGCCGTTGGAGACGATCGTCACCGGGGTCTGGATCGCCTTTTCGGCAAAATCCACATAGGCGCGGCAGTTTTCGGGCAGATCCTCATACTTGGTGATGCCTCGGATGTCAGTTTTCCAGCCTTTGAGCACGGTATACACCGGCGTTGCGTGCGCTAGCAGTGGCGTGACCGGGAAATCCGTCACTTCCTGACCGTCGATTTTGTAAGCGGTGCATACCGGAATCTCGTCCAGGTAGCTCAACACATCCAGGTTGGTCATCGCGCACTGGGTTGCACCTTGCACCATGCAGCCATAGCGCGTGGCCACTGCGTCAAACCAGCCAACGTCCCTGGGCCGGCCGGTTTTGGCGCCGTACTCGCCGGCGTCGCCGCCGCGCTTGCGCAGCTCCTCTGCCTCGTCGCCTTCAAGCTTGCTGATCAAAAACCCTGTGCCCACGCTGCTGGAATAGGCCTTGGTCACCGCGATCACTTCGGCAATCGCATGTGCGGGCACGCCCGCGCCCACCGTGCCTGCCCCGGCGATAGGGGAGGAGGACGTGGTGTACGGGTAGATGCCATGGTCCGGGTCGCGCAGCGCGCCCAGCTGGCCCTCCAACAGGATGCGCTTGCCGTCCCTGAGCGCGTCGTGCAGCAGCCGCGTGGTGTTGCACACCATGGGCTTCAGCTGCTGGCCCAGCGCATAGTATTTCTCCGTCAGCTCGTCCGCATTCAGCTCGGGCTTGTGGTACAGGTGCTTCATCAGCACGTTCTTTTTGACCAGCGAGCCGGTCAGCCGCGCGTGCAGCATGTCCTTCTCAAACAGCTGGCACACCTGGATGCCCACTTTGGCGAACTTGTCGCTGTAAAAGGGCGCGATGCCCGACTTGGTGGAGCCAAACTTGCGGTCTGCCAGGCGCTCCTCCTCATAGGTGTCCAGCAGTACATGAAAGTCCATCAGCACCTGGGCGCGGTCGGACACCACCAGCTGCGGATCGGGCACGTCGCGGTCTTTCAGCGATGCAAGCTCACGGATCAGCTCCTCAATGTCCAGCGCCACGCCCGGCCCGATCACGTTCATCACCCGGGTGCGGAACACGCCGCTGGGCAGCAGGTGCAGGGCAAACTTGCCGTACTGGTTGATGATGGTGTGGCCGGCGTTGGCGCCGCCCTGAAAGCGCACGACAATGTCGCTGCCCTCGGCCAGCACGTCGGTCAGCTTGCCCTTGCCCTCATCGCCCCAGTTTGCGCCGACAATCGCGCGGATCATGGTGTTGCTCCTTTCACGGACGGGCGTTATTGCCCGCCCAGCCAAAGCGCGTCAAAAACAAAAGCGGCGGGACCCGCCTGATAAACATGGTTGTCGCTCGCCTGCCAGGTGACCTCCAGCGTGCCCCCGGGCAGGCGCACCTTCGCGGTACGGTCGGTCAGCCCGCACAGCACGCCCGCCACCAGCGCCGCGCAGGCACCCGTGCCGCAGGCCAGCGTCTCGCCGGAGCCGCGCTCCCACACGCGCATGCGCAGTTCTTCCCGGCTGACCACGCGCACAAATTCCACATTGGCGTGGTTGGGGAAGATGGGGTGCGTTTCCAGCATCGGGCCGATGGTGGGCAGGTCGATCACCTCCGGGTCCCTAACAAACACCACGCAGTGCGGGTTGCCCATGTTGACCGCGGTGACAAACCACGTTTGCCCCAGCACCTGCAAGCGATGGCGCAGGATGACCTCGCCCGGCAGCGCCACGGGAATGTTGCGCGGGGTCAATTCCGGCGTGCCCATGTCCACGCGCACCATGGTCACCACGCCGTTGTCCACCGTCAGCCACAGCTGCTTGATGCCCGCCAGTGTGCTTAGCGTGATATGCGTCTTGGTAGTCAGGCCGCGTTCGTACACATATTTGCCCACGCAGCGGGATGCATTGCCGCACATCTCGCCCTCGCTGCCGTCCTTGTTGAACATGCGCATCGAGAAATCCGCCGTGTCCGAGGGCCCGATCAGCACCAGGCCGTCCGCGCCCACGCCAAAATGCTGCCGCGCCATCGTCACTGCAAGGGAGGACGGGTCATCCACCACTTCCTCAAAGGTGTTGATATACACATAGTCATTGCCGATGCCGTGCATTTTGGTGAATCGCATACCTGCTCCTTTGGTTGGTGGGCGCTACATACGCTCCGGCGCGTGAATGCCGATGAGCCCAAGCCCGGTGCGGATCACATCGCGCACGACGCGGGTTAACAGCACGCGCGCGGCGGTTTGTCCATTGTCGCCGTCCAGGATCCGGTGCTCGTAGTAATACTTGTTGTACGCTTTGGCGATTTCGGTGACCGCCCGGGTCACGGCGGAGGGCTCATACCGGGCAGCGGCGTCGCGCACGGCTTCCGGGAAGCGTGACAGCATCCGCAGCAGTGCCTGCGCCTCATCATCGGTCAGCGCCTCATGGTCAGGTGTCGCGCTGATCTCGTCAGCCTTTCGCAGCACCGAACAGCAGCGCGCGTGGGTGTACTGCACATAGGGGCCGGTTTCGCCGTCGAAGTTGAGCGCCCGGTCCCACCAGAAATCCACGTCCTTGATGCGGCTGTTGTACAGCGCCGAAAACACCAGCGCCCCAACGCCCACCTGGCGGGCCACGGTGTTCTTGTCCTCCAGGTCGGGGCTCTTTTCCCTAATGATGTCCAACGCCTTTTCCTGCGCGCGGGCCAGCAGGTCATCCAGGTACAGCACGTTGCCCGCGCGGGTGGAGAACGCCTGCCCTTCATAGGACACCATGCCAAACGCCACATGCACCAGGTCCTTGGCCCACGGGTAGCCCATCAGCTCAATCACTTTGAACACCTGCCGGAAATGGAGGTCCTGCTGGTAGGCGACCACGTACAGCGAACGGGAAAAGTCGTACGTTTCCTTTCGGTACAAAGCGGCGGCGATGTCGCGCGTCGCGTACAGCGTGGCGCCGTCGCGCTTCAGTATCAGGCACGGAGGCATGCCGTACGGCTCCAGATCCACCACCCAGGCGCCTTCGCTTTCAGTCAGCAGTCCCTTGTCACGCAGCTCGTTGACCACGCGGTCCATTTTGTCATTGTAGAAGCTTTCACCGGTATAGTGGTCAAAGCGCACATCCAGGATGTCGTAGACACGTTCCACATCCTTCAGCGTCATGTCCTTGAACGCCTCAAAGATGCGCATTGCCTCCGCGTCGCCTTCCTCGATGCGGCGGAACCACGCGCGGCCCTCCTCCTCAAGGGTTGGGTCGTCCTCGGCTTCACGGTGAAAGCGCACATACAGGTCCTGCAGCGCCTGCACGCTGCCGGAGGCAATCATGTCTTCATCGCCCCAGTGCTTATAGGCGGCGATCATTTTGCCAAACTGGGTGCCCCAGTCGCCCAGGTGGTTGATGCCCACCGTGGTATAGCCGAGAAAATCGTAGATGCGCTTCAGGCTGTTGCCGATGACCGTGCTGGGCAGATGGCCGATATGGAAGCGCTTGGCGATGTTGACCGAGGAATAGTCCAGGCAAACCGTGCGGCCCGCGCCCTCCTGGGAGGAACCCCAGCGGTCGGGCTGCGCGGCGATGGCGTCCAGCGTATGCTCCGCGAAATTGCGGCGGTTGAAAAAGAAGTTCAGGTACCCGCCCACGCAGGTAACCGTGGCGATGTCCGGCGCGTCGATGCGCTCGGCCAGTGCCTGTGCGATCTTGGGCGGCGCCATCCGAAGCTGCTTGGATAACCGGAAACAGGGGAACGCATAGTCACCCAGCGCGGCGTCCGGCGGGACTTCCAGCATGGCGTCGGTGACCGGCGCGTCTGCACCGGGAAACGCCGCGCCAATCGCCTGGTTGATCAGCCCCACGATGGCGGACTTCATGTCCATCAATACCTCCCAACAATTAAGGAAACACCGCGCATCATATCATAGCCCACAGGTGATGACAACCGCGCCGCGCCTTCAAAAAACGGCGCCCGATATGCTATAATGGCACAAAACAGGGGCATGTCGCCCCACAAATGGAGAGGGGGACGTACCATGCAGCACCAGAAGGTCAAGGACCTGCGCATCGCGTACATCGGCGGAGGGTCACGCGGCTGGGCATGGGGGTTCATGCAGGATCTGGCCGCGGATGAAGAGATCAACGGCGTTGTCAGCCTGTATGACATTGATGACGATGCCGCACGGAAAAACGCGGTGATCGGGGAAAAGATTTCCAACCACCCGGAGGCCAAGTCACCCTGGCGCTATGAGGTGGCGGACACGCTCAAGACCGCGCTGACAGGCGCCGATTTCGTTGTGATCTCGATCCTGCCGGGCACCTTTGACGAGATGCAGGTGGACGTGCACGAGCCGGAAAGCGTGGGCGTGTGGCAATCCGTGGGCGACACGGTGGGGCCGGGCGGCATCATGCGCGCGCTGCGCACCATCCCCATGTATGTGGAAATTGCCCAAGCCATCCGGGACTATGCGCCCAACGCATGGGTGATCAACTACACCAACCCGATGACGATATGCATGCGCACGCTGTACGCGGTATATCCCGGAATCCGCGCATTCGGCTGCTGCCATGAGGTGTTCAGCACACAGAAATTGCTGGCCGCCATGCTGGAGGACCAGCACGGCATTCCGGGCGTGCCCAGGGAGCAGATCATCACCGGCGTGACGGGCATCAACCATTTTACGTTCCTGTATTCCGCCAGTTACGGCACGATGGATTTGTTGCCGCTGTACCGCCAGTTTGTTGATACCTACTATGACACCGGCTTTGTCAAGGGCAAGGACGACAACTGGATGAACAACGCGTTTGACACCTCCCACCGGGTCAAGTTCGATCTGTTTAAGCGCTATGGCCTGATCGCCGCCGCCGGCGACCGCCACCTAGCGGAATTCATGCCGCCCTGGTATTTAAAGGACCCGGACACCGCGCGTTTTTGGGGCTTTGGATTGACCCCCGTGTCCTGGCGCAAGCAGGATCTGTCGCGCCGCCTGGACAAACGCGCCAAGCTGTTAAGCGGTGAAACGCCGGTGGAGCTCACGCCCTCCGGCGAGGAAGGCCATCTGCTGATGAAGGCGCTGCTGGGCCTGGGAGACATGGTGTCCAACGTGAACATCCCCAACGCCGGGCAGATCGAAAACCTGCCGATGGGCGCGGTTGTGGAAACCAATGCGCTGTTCTGCCGGGATGGCATCGCGCCGGTGATGGCCGGGCCGCTGCCGGCCGGCGTGGATGCCCTGATCATGAGGCACGTTCTCGGGCAGGAGGCGTTGGTGAAGGCGGTTCTGTGTGAAGACCGGACCACCGTGCGCAACGTGTTTTTGAACGACCCGCAGTTAAGCCGCGTCGACGTAAAAGACGGCGAGCAGCTGTTTGAGCGCATGGTTGCCGGCACCGCGAAATACCTGCCCACTTGGATGACCGGACAAGGAGGAACGCATGGCACCTGACAAGAACGCGATCCTGTGGCATTACCCAAAAAGCCAACACACCAACGGGAAACACACCGTGTCCATGGCGCGCACACAAAATGGCGATGTGCTGCTGGTGGACGGCGCGGCGCACGCGCTCACATCGGAATGGGCGGATTTTCTCCGCGCGCAGTTCCCGTTTACTGCCCCCATTCCCGTGCTTTCGCGCGACCGCACCATTGGCGTGGGGGACAGGCTGGGCATTGCCGCGCCCGGCCATATCGCGGCCATCCGGGGATATGACGCCACGCCCGTGCTGGTGCAACAGTCCATGCGGGAGCTAAACCTGACCGGCCGCGGCTGGCAGGACATCCTGGACGCCGGCACGTTCATGACGCTGCGGGAAGGGTATGAAGACGGCTTTGGCGCCGACGGCGATCACCTGAAGCAGGAGAAGGACATCCGCGATGTGCTGAGCCGTGGTTTCACGATGGTTACGCTGGACTGTTCGGATCACATCACGCCGGACGACGGACAGGACCGCGTCAGCCAGGACATGGCCGACCGTTATCTGGGCCGTACCTTCGCGCTTGACCAGGGGCACAGCATTGTCTTCACCCGAGGGGAGCTGTCCGAAGCCAACAACATCTATGGCAAGGCGCTGGCATTTGCGGCGCATGTGTGGCGCACCTTCTGGGAGGAGGGCAAGGCGAAAGCGGATTTTGAGCTGTCCATTGATGAAACCGCGCTGCCCACCACACCGGTGCAGCACTTTTTCATCGCCAGCGAGCTGACGCGCCGGGGCGTGCGCATGGCAACGGTTGCCCCGCGCTTCTGCGGCGAGTTCCAGAAAGGCATTGACTACATCGGCGACATCAACCAGTTTGAGCGCGAGATCGCGGTGCACGCCGCCATCGCGCGGCATTTCGGCTACAAGCTGAGCATCCATTCCGGGTCGGACAAGTTCAGCATTTTTCCGCTGGTCGGCAAGTACACGCAAGGGCGGTACCACCTGAAAACCGCGGGCACCAGCTGGCTGGAAGCCATGCGATTGATCGCCAGCCGCGACCCCGCGCTGTACCGCCAGGCGCACGCATGGGCGCTGGCGCGGGTGGATGAAGCGCGGCAGTACTACCACGTCAAGCTGGACATGGCGCGCGTGCCGGACATCGCGGACTTTGCCGATTCGGACTTGCCCGCCCTGTTTGACCAGGAGGATCCACGGCAGTTCATCCACATCACCTACGGGATCATGCTGAAAAACCCGGCGCTGCGTGATGCGCTGTACAAGGCATGGGCGGACATGACTACCAGCCAGCAGGACCCGTATGCTGATGCGTTGAAAGCGCATATCGGACGCCACCTTAGTACGCTGGGCGTGCCACATAAAAAGGAGCAAGCATGAACGTATATGACCGGATGAAGGAAAAGGGCATCGTGCTGCCGCCCGCGCCGCCCAAAGGCGGCCTGTACAGCCCGTGCAAAATCGTGGAAGGATGGGCGTACCTGTCCGGCTGCGGCTGCAACATGGGCGACAAGGTGTACAAGGGAACGCTGGGACGCGATTTCACCGTGGAGGAAGGGCAAATGCTGGCCCGAAATTGCGCGCTGAACCTGCTGGCGGTGCTGGAGCGCGAGATTGGCGACCTGAACCGCGTGAAAGCTGCCGCTAAAATCCTGGTGCTGGTCGCCAGCCAGAACGATTTCTATCAGCAGCCCGAAGTCGCCAACGGCGCAAGCGGCCTGCTGGCTGAGGTGTTTGGGGGGGACATCGGCTTGCCCGCGCGCTCGGCGATCGGGGTCAACGTGCTGCCCGGCAACCTGCCGGTGGAGGTGGAGGCGGTGTTCGTCATTGCCTGACCAGCAGCGCACGCTGATCCGCGGCGGGTTGGTGGTGGACGGCACAGGCGGCGTGC
>JAGVSV010000308.1 GCA_019137115.1 Bacillota bacterium | reverse complement strand
CCACGGCGCGCCTGGGCATGGTGGAACTGGCCTCCGCCGGGCTGAGCAGGTAACAAAGGAACGCAAGTAACACAAGCAACACAAAGCAAAGCAAAGCAAAGCAAAGCAAAGCAACGCAGATCAGCACACCTTCCAGTGAATGAACCTCAGCGAAAACAATACATCCGGAACCCAATGAACAAGATAAACCCCGCACCCCCGGCGATGGAGACAGTCCACGCCGGGGGTGTGCTTTATGCAGATACCGGGACTTCCATTGCATAGAATCAGAAAGGTTTCCCATGAGAATAGAATGTCCGCACAACAAGAAAGAGCCCGGCACAAAACCGGGCTCATTTTCTCGAACAGGTCAGGCGTTATACCACCTGTCCGCTTTGTTTGGCCTTACGCCTTCTTCTCCCTGTTGAAGCACATGAACCAGTCCAGGCAATACTTATCCTCGTCCTTGCTTTCCATGCGCTCTTTGGCGGTGCCGCAGGAACCGGCGGTGGGGATGATCGTGTCGTCGCCCGGGCGCCAGTCGGCGGGGGTGGCGACCTTGTCCTTGTCCGCCTTCTGCAGCGCCAGCACGATGCGCTTGATCTCGTCAAAGTTGCGCCCGGTGGTCAGCGGGTAGTACAGCATGGTGCGGATCTTGGCTTCCGGGTCGATGATGAACACCGCGCGCACGGCCTGCGTGTTGGACTGGCCGGGCTGGATCATGCCGTATTTGTTGGCAACCTCCATGCGGATGTCCTCAATCAGCGGGAACTTGACCTCGACGTCCTTCATGCCGTTCCACTCCAGCTCCTGGATTTTGCGCAGCCAGGCGATGTGGGCGTACAGCGAGTCCACCGACAGGCCGATCAGCTCGGTGTTGAGGGCCTTGAACTCATCCGCCATGGTGGCGAACGTCATGAACTCCGTCGTGCACACCGGTGTGAAGTCCGCCGGGTGGGAGAACAGGATGACCCACTTGCCCTTGTAGTCCTCGGGGAAGTTGATCGGGCCCTGCGTGGTGACGGCCTTGAACGCCGGCGCGGGATCGCCGATCAGCGGCATGCGGTTGTAGGCAACGGTTGCAGTGTTTTCCATGGGGTACCTTCCTTTCCTTTGTAAAAAACCTCTATACTAATCATATACCCAGTTTAGAACAATTCTAAACACGCGAGCCGCAGTGCACGGCGGGGCAACGGCCGGGGCAACGCGAAGGCAGCGCCAAGCTGCCATCAGCCAGACACATCCCTTTCAGCTGCAAAGCCGTTACATACGAACAAGCAGCCATTCCCAACACACAAGCATCCAAACGTTGTCAAAACAACGCAAAGCGGGGTATAAACATGGTACGATGCCCGCGGGACGTAACCATGATGAAAGGGATAGGCTGCCGAACCCGGCAGCCGCCCCCAAACCGATACCAACAGGAGGAGAACCATGAGCCAGGAAATCAACAACAGCCAGCGGCGCAAGGATGCCATCAAGGACATGCTGCGCATGCTGCACGAGGGGAAAACAGTCGAAGAGGTCCAGCATGTGTTTGCGGCCGCTTTTGACGGCGTTTCGGCCACCGAAATATCTGACGCCGAGCAGGCGCTGATTGACGAAGGGATGCCGGTGGCCGAGGTGCAGCGCCTGTGCGACGTGCACAGCGCGGTGTTCAAAGGCAACATCGAGGAAATTCACGCGCCCTCGATGGTGCCCGGCCATCCCGCCCACACCCTTAAAGCCGAAAACCGCAAACTGGAGGAGCTGATCACCCAGCGCATCGGGCCGCTGCTTTCCCAGGCCGAGCTGCCCTATGACCAGCTGGCCGATGCCATCCGTGAGCTGGCCACCATTGAGCGCCATTACTCCCGCAAGGAGAACCTGTTCTTTCCCTATCTGGAAAAGCACGGAATCACCGCGCCGCCCAAGGTGATGTGGGGCGTGGATGACGAAATCCGCGCGTTGATCAAGCGGTCGCTGCACCTCGCGCAGGCGAGGGACCCGGCTGTCCGCGCCACGCTGAACGAAACGCTGACCCGGGTGAACGAGATGATCTTCAAGGAGGACAGCATCCTGCTGCCCATGGCGGCGGATGCCCTGACCAAGACCGAATGGG
>JAGVSV010000142.1 GCA_019137115.1 Bacillota bacterium | reverse complement strand
ACAAAGACGCCAGAGCCTACCGACGATCCTGATGACGACGATGATGACTGAGCACAGAACAGCCTGAACAATATCTGGCAGGAAGCGCGAAAATCGCGCGAGACAAAACAAGGGCGAGCCCATTCGATGCAGAACGGGCTCGCCCTTTCTGTGGCTTGAACTTACGGGGCGCACGCGATACAATGCGGGGGACAAGGCAGCGAGGTGATTGTATCTTTACCGGGTTTGAGCCGAGCATGTTCCAGTTCATGCTGGACATCCGTTTTAACAACAACAAGGCGTTCATGGATGAACACCGGGCGGAATACCACAGCCTGATGCGCGATCCCTACTATCGCTTTATCGAGGCGCTGACGCCCACGATGCTGGCGATAGACCCCAACATGGAGGTTCGGCCGGCCAAGGCGCTGTCGCGTATCTTCCGGGACACGCGCTTTTCGCATGACAAATCACCCTACCGAGATCATCACTGGGTTGCGTTCCGGCGCGCGGGCGAGCCGCGCAACCAGAGCATCATGTTCTGGTTTGAGGCGCGCATGGACGCGGTCAGCTGGGGGCTGGGCTTCTGGGGTGAGAACCGGCCGGCGATGGACGTATTCCGCCGGCGCATGGTGGCAGACCAGGACCGGTTTGAGGAAATTCTGACCGATGTCACCAGCACCGGCCTTCGGCTGGGGGGCGACACCTTCAAAAAGATGAAGCCCCCGGAGGAACTCTCCGAAGCGCTCGTACCCTGGTATATACGCAAGGAATTGCTGGTCATGCGCGACGCAGCAGACGCATCCATCGCGCTGACCGACCGGTTGCTTCCGGCAGTCAAGACGGATTATCTGAAGATGGCGCCGTTGTATCAACTGCTGCGCGGCTGCTATGAGATCAGCGTGATCGAGGGGAACTAAGCCACGCGTGTACGCATCGGCTTGCACCAATAGAATGGAGGAGGGACGGACGATGGGCATTCAGGAAAACACCATCAACACCATCCGCGTATTGGCCGCGGACATTGTGCAGAAAGCGAAAAGCGGGCATCCCG
Source organism: Bacillota bacterium (assembly GCA_019137115.1). Taxonomy (GTDB): domain Bacteria; phylum Bacillota; class Clostridia; order Christensenellales; family Aristaeellaceae; genus JAGVSV01. The sequence goes on along the minus strand of JAGVSV010000142.1, from coordinate 7,187 downwards.
GCGCGCCCATGGGCATGGCGCCCATGGCGTATGCGCTGTGGATGAATGAGATGACACATGATCCGAGTCATCCTGTCTGGAGGAACCGGGATCGTTTTGTGCTGTCCAACGGGCACGCCAGTCCGCTGATTTACACGCTGCTGCATCTGTGCGGCTATCCGATGGGCATGGACGACCTCAAGCAGTTCCGGCAATGGGGCAGCATCACGCCCGGACACCCGGAATACCATCCGGAGGGCGGCATCGAAACCACAACCGGACCGCTGGGGCAGGGGTTGTCCAACGCGGTGGGCTTTGCGATGGCGGAAACCATGCTGGCGGCGCACTTCAACCGTCCCGGCTTCCCGGTTGTGGATCACCGCACGTATGTGTTTGCCGGTGATGGCTGCATGATGGAAGGCATCACCAGCGAAGCCAGCTCACTGGCCGGCACGCTGAAGCTGGACAAGCTGGTCGTGCTGTATGACGACAATGAGATTTCCATCGAAGGCGACACCCACATTGCCTTCCGCGAGGATGTACCCAAGCGCTATGAGGCTTACGGCTGGCGCGTGATCCATGTGGAGGACGGCAACGACTACCGGCAGGTGCTGGACGCGCTGGTGCAGGCGCGGGACAGCGACCGCCCCACGCTGATCGTCTGCCCCACCATCATCGGGTTTGGCAGCGCGGCCAAACAGGGCACCGCCGGCGCGCATGGCGAGCCGTTGGGAGATGACAACGTCGCCGCGCTCAAGACCGCGTTTGGCATGGACAAAGATGTCGCTTTCCATGTGGAGGACAGCGTATATCAGCATGTCCACAACCAAATGGAGAATGGCAGCAAGGCACGGTCAGAATGGGAACGCATGTTCTCCGCGTACGCTAAGGCATACCCGGAGTTGGCGGCGGAGTGGGAGCAATGGCACAGCCGCCCGGACGCCGCCACGCTCATTGCGGATGAATCTTTGTGGGCATATAAAGGCAAAGCAGCCACGCGTGCCACGTCCGGCGAAATGATCAACCGCCTGGCTGGCATCCTGCCCAACCTCGTGGGTGGATCGGCAGACCTGGCGCCCTCCACCAAGACCCTGATCTCCGGCAGCGGGGACTACAGCGCCGAAAACCGCACCGGGCGCAACCTGCGCTTCGGCGTGCGGGAGCATGCGATGGGCGCCATCTGCAACGGCATGGCGCTGCACGGCGGTTTGCAGGTATACGGCGCGACATTCTTTGTGTTCAGCGATTACATGAAGGGCGCGATCCGCCTGTCCGCGATTACGCAGGCGCCTGTTACCTTCGTTCTGACCCATGACTCGATCGGCGTGGGGGAAGACGGCATGACCCATGAGCCGATCGAACACCTGGCGGCGCTGCGCGCGGTGCCCGATCTGGTGGTGTTCCGACCGGCGGACGGGCCGGAAACAACCGCAGGATGGATCTACGCGGTCACCAGCGGCAAGCCGGTTTGCCTGATCCTGACCCGGCAAAACCTGCCGCTTCAGGAAAACTCCGGAAAACAGGCGCTCAAGGGTGGGTACATCCTGTCCGACGCGCCCGGTCAACCGCGCGTAATCCTGATCGCGTCCGGCAGCGAGGTTCAGTTGGCCATGGAGGCGCAGGCCGCACTCATTGAACAGGGCACCCCCACCCGCGTGGTGTCCATGCCCTCGATGGAGCTGTTCCTCCAACAGGACAAGGCCTACCAGGAGAGCGTGATTCCATCCGACGTGCGCGCGCGTGTCGCCATCGAAGCCGGCGCCACAATGCCGTGGTACCGCCTAACCGGTCTGGACGGCCGCGTGATCGGCATCGACCGGTTTGGCGCCTCAGCGCCTGCTGAAACGCTGTTCAGGGAGTATGGCTTCACAGTCGAAAACGTGGTGAGCACCGTACAGGACATGCTGGGCGAGTAACGAAGGGCAACAAAACCAAATGCACAAAGGCGGGCGCGTCAGTGGAGCGCCCGCCTTTTGATGGCTGGGATCTTTTTACAGCATCCGAAGAACGGACACCACCTTGCCCAATATTTCCACCGCGTTTGTGATGATGGGCTGCATGGCGCTGTTCTCGGGCTGCAAGCGGAAGCGTCCGTTTTCGCGGTAAAAGCGCTTGACCGTGGCATCTCCCGCGATCATGGCTACCACGATGTCCCCGTTGTTGGCGTGAGGCTGTTTTTGCACCACCACATAATCGCCGTTGAGGATGCCCACCTGGATCATGCTGTCCCCGCGCACTGCCAGCGCAAAATAGGTGCCGCCGCCCAGCATGGAGGAAGGGATGGCAAGATGCTCGCCGATGCTTTCCTCGGCCAGGATGGGGGAGCCGGCCGCGACCGGCCCCAGCAGCGGGATCATGCGCACCGTCTGCGCTTCCTCGCGCTCCTCATCAGGCATCAGGACTTCCATCGCGCGCGGTTTCATGGCATCGCGCTTGATCAGGCCTTTGCTTTCCAGCCTGCGCAGGTGGCCGTGGACAGTGGATGTGGATTTGAGCCCCACATGTTCGCCGATTTCGCGCACGGAAGGGGGATACCCCTTTTCCGACACCTGCTTACGGATAAAGGCCAATATGCGCTGCTGGGTTTCTCCCCGCGCGCCAGGTTGCTTTCTGGGTTCCTGTATGGTCATCTCGCCCTCCGATCCGCTTGCTGCGCACATTGTACCATGCAAACATATGTTTGCCAAGCGTTCATTGAAAGGAAATCGTGGGGATGCTCATAGCTCCGCCGCCGGTTCCACCCGGTTAACGTCCAGCTGACTCAGGTCGGGCAAGGAAACGCGGCGGGACGCCTCGCGCTTCCGGCTGTCGGACATGGCCGCATAATGCCTTCGCGTCGTGTTGACGTCGGCATGGCCCAGCGCGTCCGCTACCAGGTACACATCGCCGGTTTCCTCGTACAGGTTGGTGCCAAATGTGCTGCGCAGCTTGTGGGGGGAAAGGCGCTTTTTCAGCGGCGCGCCCAGGACGGCGTACTTTTTGACCATGTTTTCGACCGCGCGCTGCGTCATCCGGCGCTTCTGCAGGGACAGGAACAGCGCATGCTCATGCCCGGGCAGCACCTCGACCAGGCGTCGCTGCTCCAGATAGGCGGACAAAGCGTCCGATACAGCCTGCGCGAAGTACAGAATAACCTGGTTTCCACCCTTGCGGGTGACCACAAACGCCCCGCGGTCGAAATCAATGTCGTCGATATCAAGGCCCACCAGCTCGCTGACGCGGATGCCTGTGCCCAGAAACATCATCAGGATCGCGGCATCGCGCAACTTGGTGATGCTCTGGTAGTTTTTCTGGTTGCTGGTCAGACCATCGCCGCTGAACACAGCCGCCATCATTTTGTCCACCTCATCCGGCTCCATATACAAAATGGGCTTTTCGCGCTTGCGGGGCAAGGAAACAAGGGTGGTTACATTGGCGGAAATCAGTTCGTTTTTGAAAAGATATTCAAAGAATGAGCGCACCGAACACAGTTTGCGCATAATGCCCAACTCGTTATTTTGCACCAGGGTGGGGGAAAGGTCGCCGCCGGCCGCATCCGGGGCAACGGGGCGGGCGTATTGCTGCAGGTACTCCTGAAACCCCGCGATATCGCGCGCAGTCACACGCTCAAGGTCGGCGGGCTGAAGATAAGCAGGCACACTATTCGCAAAAGACACAAGCTCATCGCACAGGTATCGAAAGAATAACCGCAGATCATAGGCATACGCCAGCCGCGTCAGCGCCGTGGTGGTCTGCTGGATGGATCGGAAAAAGTCCGTGCACACCGTCGGCAGCTCGCGCTGGATCGCCTGGATCCGGCTGTTGATGCGGGAGGAATGTTCCGTGTGATACGTGATTCGCTTCGCCATCATGTCTCCTTGTGTGGTAGTGAACCTTGCAGTTGTTCCGTGGGTGCGCGTACTGGAATGTTGGGTACATATGCTTGCCCGGTGCGGCCCAACATAAGATCAGGGAAGCGCTTTTGACCGCCCTCAGCGTTTTGACGGCGTTGGTGTACAATTTCCCCATCAACGGTCGTCGAAAATCGATTACAGAGCGCGTCGTGTGGAAAGCAGGAACATCATGGTTCACGAGCCACCATGAACCAGCGCCTTTTCTACAAAAGGCAGCCTCCCCACGGTGACATCCTACCAACAATCCCCAAAACCGTCAACACTATTCGCAAAAGATGCCTTTTGCGAATAGTGTGCGAATTTCTTTGGATAGAAGATGGGTCTTGGACTGCCTGTTTGAGTATCCTGTTACATCCCCTATTCCGGATTTCCGGCATTCTGGCGGAAGCTTATCCCGCGCTCTCCGCTTCCTGGGAACTTTCCGACAGACGTTTGATCTGCAGCTGAACCTCCATTTTTGCCAGTTCATCGCAGCGGTTATTTTCCGGATGATCGGCATGACCCGGCACCTTGATGAACCGCACATCGTGCTTCCTCATCGTGATCAGCAACAGCCGCCACAAATCCTGGTTCTCCACCGGCTTGTTGTCAGACGTCTTCCATCCGCGCTTCTGCCAGGACTCAATCCATTTTTTGACAAAGGCATCCACCACGTACGTGGAATCGCTGTGCACCGATACATCACACGATTCCTTGAGGGCGCCAAGCGCGCTGATCACCGCGAACAGCTCCATCCGGTTGTTCGTGGTGTGGTGCATGCCGCCGCTGATTTCCTTCTGCCGCCCGCCGTAGGACAGGATGGCCGCCCATCCCCCGGGCCCCGGGTTGCCGGAGCAGGCGCCGTCCGTGTATATGTCTACCGTTTTGCGCTGCGTCCGCGGTTGCTCGCTCAATGCTGCGTAACCAGCGACAGTGTGTCGCGCGCGATGACGATTTCCTCGTTGGTGGGGATTACCAGCACCCGCACGGCGCTGTCATCGGCGGAGACATCTACTTCCTTGCCGCGGACTTCGTTCTTTTGCTCGTCCATTTTCGCGCCCAGGAACTCCAGCCCTTCCATGACCTTCAGGCGCAGGCGCGGGCCATTCTCCCCGATGCCCGCCGTAAAGACGATGACATCCACACCGCCCATCACCGCCGCATAGGCGCCGATGTACTTTTTCACGCCGGTATACAGGATTTCCTGCGTGATGATGGCCCGCTTGTTGCCTTCAGCCGCCGCGTTGTCAATGTCACGCATGTCGCTGCTGATCCCGCTGATGCCCAGTAATCCACTGGATTTGTTGAGGATGTCCAGCATCTGGTCGATATCGATGTTGTCGTTGTTCATGATGTACTGAAGGATGGCGGGGTCCAGCACCCCCGAACGGGTGCCCATGATCACGCCCTCCAAGGGGGTTAAGCCCATGCTGGTGTCCACGCACTTGCCATGGTCGATCGCTGCAATGGAGGAGCCATTGCCCAGGTGGCAGGTAATGATGCGCAGATCCTCGTACCTGCGGCCCAGGAACTCCGCCGCGCGGGCGCTCACATAGCGGTGGCTGGTGCCATGGAAACCATAGCGCCGGACGCGCAGCCGCTCATAATATTCAAAGGGTACACCATAGATGAACGCTTTGGGCGGCATGGTTTGGTGGAAGGCGGTGTCAAAAACGGCCACCATCGGCGTATCCGGCATCACCTGCTTGCAGGCCTTGATGCCCATCAGGTTGGCCGGGTTGTGCAGCGGCCCCAGCGGAATGTTCTCCGCAATTGCGTCCATGACCTCTTCGTCGATGATTACCGACGCGGTAAACCGCTCTCCCCCGTGCAGCACACGGTGGCCGACGGCGCCAATCTCGCTCATGTCCTTGAGCGGCCCGACTTCCTTGTCCGTCAGGGCGCGTAGCATAAACTTGGATGCCTCCACATGGTCCGCCATCGCGGCTTCCGCCACGAATTTCTTCCCGTTGGCCGTCTGGGTCAGCTTGCTGCCCTCAATCCCGATGCGCTCCGCCAGCCCTTTGGCGATGGTCTGTTCATCCTCCATATCAATCAGCTGGTATTTCAGCGACGATGAACCCGCATTGACAATCAGAATCTTCACGTGACTGCACCCTCTTCCTTCCCTGTTCCGTTTGGCTTATTATACACGATTTCCGATCGTTGACAAAGAGTTTCCTGGCGGCGCAGCGTTGCGGCCCAACAATGTACTGCCGTTTGTCAACTCCACGATTGTTGCGTCCATGGCCTGTGCCTCGCTCGCCGCATGCGTAGTGAACAGGATAAAGGGCGCGGACGCCTGCACATAGGGCGCGATGCGCTTTATGGTGTGCTCATCCACACCGGCAAACGGCTCATCCATCAGCAGGATGCTGGCGCCATACCCGATGGCCCGCGCCAGCGCCGCCCGGCGCTGCATGCCACCGCTGAGTCGGCCCGGCAGGTGCGCGCCACTGTCTCCGATGTCCAGCGCTCTCAAGATGGCGGTGGCTTTGGTACGGTCAGGATGCTCCATACCCAGCAGCACATTGTCCAGCACCGTGCACCATGGCAGCAAACGGTCCTCCTGGAACAGCATGACGGTTCGTTTGTCCAAAACGCCTTCCACCGTCCCGGAAGTCAACTCTGTCAGTCCGGCCATCACCCGCAGCAGCGTGGTTTTGCCGATGCCGGACGTGCCCATCAGCGCGTATGTGCCGTTTTCCAGGAAGGAAAAGGACAGGTTATCCAGCACATGGGGTGCGGAAGTGTATCCGGCCGTGATATTGGCAAGTCGTATCACGGCTTTTCCCCCTTTCCGGCAGCCTTCAGCAGATGGGTAAGCCCCCGCTCCAGCAGGATGCTCAGCACAATCACGGTCACCGTCCAGGCAAACAGCTGATCTGTCAGCAAGTATACCTTGGTATCCTGCAGATGCCGGCCGATGGACAGCGTGGGGCGCGCGATGACTTCGGCCGCGATGCCTGCCTTCCAGGCAATGCCGCTGCCGGTGGCCGCCGCCGACCGGAAAAAGGGCAGCAACTGCGGCAGCGTCACATAGCGCACGCGCTTGCCAAGGGTAAAGTCATACACGTGCGCCATTTCCGCGAGTTGCGGGCTTAGCGCGCCGAACCCTTCCTGCATGCCATGCCACACGATGGGCAGCACCATCAGGAACGATATGAACAGCGGCACCATATCAATCTTCATCCACAACAGCACCAGGATGATGAAGGAGGAAACCGGGGTGGAGCGGATTACCGTGCGCAGCGGCGCCAACAGGGCCTCGGCAATCCTGCTTCGCTCGCACAGATAGGCCAGCAACACGCCAATGACAATTGCCAGCAGGTACCC
>JAGVSV010000246.1 GCA_019137115.1 Bacillota bacterium | reverse complement strand
ATAACCCCGGCGTACGGCGCATAATGCGCGACCGGGAACCCGCCGCCGTACTCGTTTTTCATCACCCGGTCGATCCACACGTCCACCGGGAAGGCGTTGAGGCGGTGGTACCCGAACAGCATCACGCACGCGGCCACCTTGACGCCCACGCCTGGCAATGTAAGCAGCGCGCTCTCCAGCGCCGCGTCATCCTGCGTGCGCCAAGCATACAGATCGGCTTGTCCCGAAGCCACCATGCGCGCGGTTTGTGACACATAGCGCGTGCGGTACCCCAAAGAACAGACAGCCAGTTCCTCTTGCGGGGCATTCGCCAGCGCTTCCGGCGTGGGGAAGGCGTGCAAGCCGTCGCCGATGGGTCGGCCAAAGCGCACGCACAGCTGCTCCACGCAGTGGCGGATGGCCGGGATGTTCTTGCGCTGGGACAGGATAAAGCTGATCAGTGTTTCCCACGGATCCTGCCGCAAAATGCGCACGCCGCGCGCGAAATCCACCGCCTGCCGCGCGTATTCGTCATGCGCCAGGTCGTGAATGGGGCCGTAGTCCGTGCCCGCGTCCAGAAAGCTCGCCCAACGAGCGTGGTATTCCGCTTCATCACAGGAAAAGCCGAAGTGCCCGCCGCCCAGGTCCGTGACCGTGACATACCGGTCCTGTGCCTGGATAAAACAGGTGTCGCTGGCGATCATCCGCATGCGAAAACACTGGCCGCTGTCCGCGGTGCGCGTGAGGTCCAGGGGCGCCAGGTGTACTTCGTACATGCGCCCATTATAGACCACGGGTCCCCCCATGGCCATCCATTGACGAGGCTTCGCCGGGGTTGGTATACTGAGCGTGCGAAACGTGTTAGGAGGGTTGACATGTCATACTGGATCGTGACGGACGCCGGCTGTGATTTGCCGCTGGCTTACGTACAAAGCCACGAGAAATTGCGCGTCATTTCCATGCCGTACGGCCTGGACGACCGCGAGCAACGCTTTGGCCCCGGCGATGAGGAAAACATGGCGGAATTTTACCAAAAGCTCAATGAAGGCCACACGGCCACCACATCGCAGATTTCGACTGCAGACTATTATGCCGTGTTCAAAGAGCTGGTCAGGGAAGGGGAGTCGCTGATCTATATTTCGCTGTCCAGCGGTTTGAGCGGCTCCATCGGCTCGGCTGTGATTGCCCGTGACATGCTGCATGAGGAGTTCCCCGACGCCAAGGTGGGCATCGTGGACTCGCTGCTGGCGTCCATGGGGCAGGGGCTGCTGGTGCATTATGCGCTCAAGGGGCGCGAAGAGGGCAAGGACCTGGATACCCTGCTTGCGTGGCTGACCGACATCCGCCCCCGGCTCAACGCCTGGTTTACGGTGGACGACCTCAATTTCCTCTTCCGCGGCGGGCGGGTGACGCGCACCACCGCATTTTTTGGCAGTGTGCTGCGCATCAAGCCCGTGCTGCACATGGATGAGGAAGGCCGGCTGATCCCCATGGACAAGGTGCAGGGCCGCAAGCGCTCCCTGCGCGAGCTGGCCGACAAAACCATCGCCACGGCCAACCCCCAGCACGGGCAGACCGTGTTTATCAGCCACGGCCACTGTGAGGAGGACGCCAAACTGGTCGCCAAGCTGATTGGCGACGCGCTGCCGGACACCGCATTTTTCATTTCGTCCATCGGCTCGGTGATTGGCACGCACTCCGGGCCGGGCACCGTGGCGGTGTTTTTCCTGGCCGACCAGCGCTGAGGCGATCTGAACCAGGGGCGGGCGCATGCCCGCTATTTTACATGGAGGAGCATGGCATACCAGACCACACAGGGGATTGTGCTGCGGCGCTCGGATTACCGGGACAATGACCGCGTGCTGACGCTGCTCACGCCCGAGCGCGGGCGCGTGGACGTGACCGCGCGCGGCTGCCGCAAGCCCAAGTCGCCGCTCCTGGCCGCCAGCGACCTGTTTGCGATGGGGGAGTATGTCCTGTACCGTGGAAAAGGGCACGAGATGATCACCGGCTGTGAACTGACCGACAGCTTTTACCCGCTGCGCACGGACATTACCCTGCTGTCCCACGCCTCGCTGATGCTCTCGGCCGCCGAAGCCGTGGCCCAGCGCGAGGAACCGGCAGAGCATCTGTTTCTGCTGCTGGGGCGGTCTCTGGCGCGCTTAAGCTATGGCCAGGGCGACCCGGAGCCGGTCACGGCGGCGTATCTGCTGCACCTGATGGGCATCGCGGGCTACCGCCCCGACTTGTCGGTCTGCGCCCAGTGCGGACAGGTGCTGGCCGAAGGCGACGCCGCGCATCTGGTGCCGGAGCCCGCCGGGCTTATCTGCCCGGATTGCCTGCGAAGCGCGCGACCCAACCTGTCCTACGACACGCTGGCATGGCTGCGCGAGGTACAGACCCGCGGCATCGACAAAACCCATCTGCCGCCGCAAAACGACGCGCTGGCGCCGCTGCTGGTGTACGCGCAGCACCACCTGGAGCGCCGGCTGCCGGCCATCATGGGGCATGACGCCCCTGTGTGACAAAAAGGAGGCCCCATGAGCTTTGAACCGGATTACCAACACCTGATGGATGCCGCATGGAACCGACCGGCTAAACGCCTGCCGCTGTACGAGCATTTGGTCAACGCCGGCACGATGGAAAAGGTGTTGGGCAAGGAATTCCCCGCTGGCGACCTAAGCGACGCCGACGTCGCGCGCAATATGCAGCTGCACTGCGCCTTTTACCGCCAGATGGGCTATGACACCGTATCTTTTGAGTGTTGCGTGGGCGCGATCATGCCGGGCTCCGGCGCGCTGGGCGGGCACAAGCCCGGCGCCGTGCACACGATGGAGGACATGCGCAAATACCCGTGGGACGAAATCCCTGACCTGTACTTTGCGCGGTATGGCCGCTGGTTTGACGCGTTCCGCGCGGCGCTGCCCCCGGGCATGAAGGGCGTGGGCGGCGTGGGCAACGGCGTGTTTGAGTGCGTGCAGGACATCGTGGGGTATGAGCAGCTGTGCCTGATCAAGGTCGACGACCCCGACCTGTATCATGCGCTGTTTGCGAAGGTGGGGGAGATGCTGCACACGATCTGGTCGCGCTTTTTGCCCCAGTTTGGCGATGCCTTCTGCGTGCTGCGCATGGGCGATGACCTGGGCTTCAAAAGCGAAACGCTGCTGAGTCATGACGACATCCGCACGCACATCCTGCCCCAGTACCGCCGCGTGGTGGACGCGGTGCACCAGCACGGCAAGCCGTTCTTGCTGCACTCCTGCGGCAACCTGTTCGGCGTGATGGACGACATCATATCAATCGCGGGCATTGACGCCAAGCACTCCAACGAGGACATCATCGCGCCCTTCCCCGTGTGGGTGGAGCGCTATGGCGACCGCATCGGCAATTTCGGCGGTGTGGACACGGACGATGTCTGCCGCATGAAGCTACCCGACCTGCGCGCGCACGTCCACGACATCTTGAACAAAGTGTCCGGCCATGGCGGCATTGCGTTCAGCACCGGCAACTCGATCCCCGACTATGTGCCGCTGGATGGCTACCTGACCATGGTGGACGCCGTGCGCAGCTGGCGGGGCGAATAAACGCACATACGAAGAACGGCGCCGGACGATCATGCCCGGCGCCGTTTTTTGTCATTGTGGTTGTTCCGCGCTCAGAACAGCGGCGTGCCCTCCATTTCCTCGGGGATGGGCAGGCCCATCGCCTTGAGCATCGTGGGCGCGATGTCGGCCAGACGGCCGCCTTCGCGCAGCGTGGTGCCCACCAGCGCCGGATCGCACGCGATAAACGGCACCGGGTTGGTGGTGTGCGCGGTAAATGGCTCGCCGGTTTCGTAGTTGATCATCTGGTCGGCGTTGCCATGATCGGCCGTCACGAACGCGCGGCCGCCGCGCCGCAGGATTTCCGCCACCAGAATGCCCACGTCCCGCTCCACCTCTTTGACGGCCTCAATGGCCGCTTTCATGATGCCGGTGTGGCCCACCATGTCGCAGTTGGCGAAGTTCAGGATCATCACGTCAAACAATTCCGACTCGATCAGCTGCAGGGCTGCCTGGGTGACCTCGGGGGCGGACATTTCGGGCTTCAGGTCAAATGTCTTGACCTGGCTGGAGGGGATCAGCACGCGCTCCTCACCGGGGTTGGGCGGCTCCACGCCGCCGTTGAAGAAGAACGTGACATGCGCGTACTTCTGCGTTTCGGCGATGTGCACCTGGGTTAAGCCCAGCTCGGCCAGGTATTGCCCCAGCGTGCGCTCCAGGTGTGTGGGCATGTTGACCACCCGCAGCTTGGTGAACGTCTCGTCATACTGCGTCATGGACACGAAGCGCACCGGTATATAGTCCCGCGCGCGTACAAACCGGTCAAACTCGGTCTCGATGAATGCACGGGTCAACTGCCGCGCGCGGTCGGGCCGGAAGTTGAAGAAGATCACGCTGTCCTGCGGCTGCACAGTGGCAATGGGCTCAATGCCCCGCATGACCACCGCCGGGATCATCATTTCGTCGACCACCCCGGTGTCATAGCTGTGCTGGATGGCGGCCTCGGCGCTTTCCGCCGGCACGCCTTGGCCCAGCGCGATGGCGTCGTAGCCCAGCTTGATGCGCTCCCAGATGTTGTCGCGGTCCATGCCGTAGAAGCGCCCCTGCACGGAGGCGATCTGCCCCACGCCAATGGCCTTCAACTCGGCTTCGAGATCCTTGATGTAGCCCAAGCCGCTGGTGGGCGGCACATCGCGGCCGTCCATCAGGCAGTGGATGTACACGCGCTCAAGCCCCCTGCGCTTGGCCATTTCCACCAGCGCGTACAGGTGCGTGTTGTGGCTGTGCACGCCGCCGTCGGACAGAAGCCCGATCAGATGCAGCGCCGTGCCCGCCTCCCGCGCGCCGTCCATCGCCCAGATCAGCGCTTCTTTTTCAAAGAATTCGCCGGTCTGGATGTCCTTGGTGATGCGCGGCAGCTCCTGGTACACCACGCGCCCGGCGCCCATGTTCAGGTGCCCCACCTCGCTGTTGCCCATCTGGCCGTCCGGCAGCCCCACGTCCATACCGCTGGCGCCCAGCTGCGTATAGGGGAAACGCGCCTTCAGCTCGTCAATGTGCGGCGTGCCGGCCGCGGTGATGGCGTTGCCCACCGGGTTTTCGTTCAGGCCAAAGCCGTCCATGATGATCAGGGCGGTCATCTTTTTGCCCATGCTGTCTCCTTTGGTCACTTGTCGAAATTGACGACTTTGGCAAACTCGTCGGCTTTCAGCGACGCGCCGCCGATCAGGCCGCCGTCGATTTCCGGCTGCGCCATCAGGCCCTTGACGTTGGAGCCCTTCATGCTGCCGCCGTACTGGATACGCACGCGGTTGGCCACGCCCTTGCCATAGCGCGCCGCGATCGCTTTGCGGATCACGCCGATGGTTTCGTTCGCCTGTTCGTCGGTGGCCGTCAGCCCCGTGCCGATGGCCCACACCGGCTCATAGGCGATGACCACCTTGCGCACCTCAGTGGGCGTAAGGCCGGTCAGCGCGATCAATGTCTGGTAGGTGACCAGCGCGTCGGTGTAACCCGCTTCGCGCTGTTCCTTGAGTTCGCCCACGCACACGATGGGGGTTAGGCCCGCGGCAACCGCCGCGCGCGTGCGCTTGTTGACGGTTTCGTCGGTCTCGCCAAAGTACTGCCGGCGCTCGCTGTGGCCGATGATCACATATTCCACGCCCGCTTCCTTGAGCATGGCCGCGGACAGCTCGCCGGTGTACGCGCCGCTTTCGGCAAAGTGCACATTCTGTGCGCCCAGCTTGATGCGGCTGCCGCGCAGCGCCTGCTTGGCTGCGGGGATATCAATCGCGGGCACGCACACCACCACCGTGGTATTTGTGTCCTTGACCAGGGGCTTGAGCGCCTCAATCAGCCCCGTGGCTTCCTTGGGCGTCATGTTCATCTTCCAGTTGCCGGCAATGATGGGTGTACGCATGCTGTTTCTCCTCATATCCGCCATCCGGGGGTTGTATACCCCGGATGGCGGCAAAAAATCACTTGTCGTTGAGCGCCGCCACGCCGGGCAGCTCCAGGCCTTCCAGGAACTCCAGCGACGCGCCGCCGCCGGTGGAAATATGGGTCACCTTGTCGCCAAAGCCCATTTGCACAACCGCCGCCGCGCTGTCGCCGCCGCCCACGATGGTTGTAGCGTGGCTTTTGGCCATCGCTTCGGCAACCGCCTTGGTGCCGGCCGCAAACGCCGGGAACTCAAACACGCCCATCGGCCCGTTCCAGACCACGGTCTTTGCCTTCTCCACCTCAGCGGCAAACTCCTTGCGGGTTTTGGGGCCGATGTCCAGCCCTTGCCAGCCTGCGGGGATCTTGCCGGTGTCCACAACCTGCGTCTTGGCATCCTCGCTGAAGCCATCGGCCGCCACGGTGTCCACCGGCAGCATGAGCTTAACGCCCTTGTCGCGCGCTTTGTTGATCATTTCCAAGGCGTAGTCCACCTTGTCCGCTTCCAGCAGGCTGTCGCCGATCTCGCCGCCCTGCGCCTTGACAAAGGTATACGCCATCGCGCCGCCGATGATCAGCACGTCCACCTTTTCCAGCAGGTTGTTGATCACGCCGATCTTGTCGGACACCTTCTTGCCGCCCAGAATCGCCACAAACGGCCGCTCCGGGTTGTCCAGCGCGCCGCCCAGGAACTTGAGCTCCTTTTCAATCAGGAAGCCGGACACGGCGGGTAGGTAATGCGCCACGCCCTCGGTGCTGGCATGCGCGCGGTGCGCGGTGCCAAAGGCATCGTTGACATACACCTCGCCATAGGAGGCCAGTTTCTTGGCAAACTCGGGGTCGTTCTTCTCCTCCTGCTTGTGGAAGCGCAGGTTTTCCAGCAGCGCGACCTCGCCCTCCTTGAGCGAGGCCACGACCTTGTCGGCGTCCTCGCCGATGACGTCCCGGGCCATCTTGACATCCTTTTTGAGCAGCTCGCCCAGGCGCTTTGCCACAGGTTTTAACGAGAATTCTGGGTTGACCTCCCCCTTCGGGCGGCCCATGTGGCTGCACAGCACCACCTTGGCGTTGTGGTCGATCAGGTACTGGATGGTGGGCAGCGCGCCCACAATGCGGCTTTCGTCGGTGATGTGGCCGGCGTCATCCATCGGCACGTTGAAGTCCACGCGCACCAGCACGCGCTTGCCCTTTACATCGATGTCCCGGATTGTTTTCTTGCTCATGTTCCTTCTCCTTTTTGGTTGATTTCAAAGGCTATGCCTTGGGGTTCTGAGTCTTGATGCGCTTGAGGATCTGCCGGGCGGCGGCTTCATCCAGAATCAGGGAATCCGGCGGCTGGTGCCGCGCGGCGGCCAGGATCGCAGACGCCTTGCTCAGCCCCGCGGCAGCCCACAGCGTTAGCGCGCCGGGCTTGCGGGTGCGCAGCTCGGAACTCACCGACGGGCTGCTGATGACCAAATTGCCCTGCTCGTCAAAAAAGTCGCCCAGCGCCTCGCCCTTTGCGCCCAGGCGCGACAGTTCCGACAGCTGGCCGGCGCTCATCCCGCGGCGGCGCGCCATGTCCTCCGCGCGGCCGATGCCGTGCACCACAATGTCCGCCGTGCGCATCAGGCGGATGGTTTCGCCAATGTCGGGCAGTTTCTGCATTTCCTCGAGCGTCTGCGCGCTCAGGCCGTCGGGCAGGTGGATCAGGCGGCTGATCGCTTTCATGTTGCGCGCCAGCTCCTCGGCCACGCCGTCCGCCTGGATGGCGGTGGACGCCCCGAACCCGCCGCGCGCCGGAACCACCATCACGTTGGCCGGGCCCGGGGTCATCATGCGCGCCAGCTCGTACATGGTGCTGCCGCCGGAGATGGCCACCGTCATGCCGCCGCGCACCATCTGGCGCAGGCGCTGGGCCGCCGCGCGCCCGCATTCCTTCAGCACGCCCCGGCTGGCATCGGCATCGCCCGGTACCACCGTCACATTCGGGATCGACAGCGCTTTGGACAGCGCGGCTTCCAGCTCATTGGCGCCGCGCAACGCGCGGCACACCTCGCGCACCTTGGGCAACATGCCCTGCCCCTCGGGGCTCAGCACCATGCCGTTGGGCTGGTACAGCAGCAAGCCCTCGTCGCGCAACGCGTCAGCCGCCGCGCGCACCTCGCGCTCCGCCATGCCCAGATACGCCGACAGCATCCGCCGCCCGATGGGCCCCGCGCTGCCAACATGATCCATCACCATGGCGCGGCAAACAATGTCGCGCACCTGGTTGGGCGCAATCTGCGTCAGCGTTGCCCAGGGAAACTCCTCCACGCCACCCTCCGCGGTGCATTTTTCGCCCATAGGGCGAAAATCATCCC
>JAGVSV010000088.1 GCA_019137115.1 Bacillota bacterium | reverse complement strand
AGCCGCTGGCCGTCCACGCCCGTGATCAACACTTCCTGGATTTCGCCTGGTTGCGCGCCGGGGCAGAACACCTCGAGATACGTGCCGGTATAGCCGCGCGCGCCGTCCCGCTCCTCCTGCTCAAACAGCACGCTTTGCACGGTGCCCACCGTGGACGCTTTGAACGCCTGCGCGGACAGCTGCCCCAGCGCGATCATCTCTTTGGCCCGCTGTTCGCGCACTGGCACGGGTATTTGGTCGGGCATGGCGGCGGCCGGCGTCCCTTCGCGCGCGCTGTACGGGAACACATGCATGCGCGCGAAGCCCACCGCTTGGGCAAATGCCAGCGTTTCCTCATGCTCCTGATCGGTTTCGCCGGGGAAGCCGGTGATCACATCGGTGGTGACCGCGCAGCCCGGGAAGTGTTTGCGCAAGGTGGCGACCGCGTCTAGATACTCCGCAGTCGTGTACCGCCTGCGCATGCGTTTGTCGCTGCCGGATTGCAGCGATAGATGAAACTGCGGGCACACCTTGCCGGTGGCCGCCAGCGCTTCGGCGAAGGCGTCGTCCACGATGACCGGCTCCAGCGACCCCAGGCGCACGCGCTTCATGCCCGGCGCGTCAGCTACTGCCTGCACCGCGTCCGTAAGCGTCGCGCCGTCCAGGTCGCGGCCATAGCTGGTCAGGTGGATGCCGGTGAGCACGGCCTCCAAATACCCCTGCGCGCCCAGCTTGCGGGCTTCCTGGGCGATGTCAGCAACCGGGCGCGAACGCACCGTGCCGCGCACATACGGGATGATGCAGTAGGCGCAGTACCGGTCGCACCCCTCCTGGATCTTGAGCACCGCGCGGGTGTGCCCCTCGTTGGCGGTGACGGCCAGCGGCTCATACGGGATGCCCATCACGCTGTCCACGGCGCTGACGCGCTGCCCATCCTCCTGCGCCTGACGCAGCAGCGCGACCACCTCCCGCCGGCGCTGGTTGCCCAGCACCAGCCGCGCGCCCAGGGACAGCAGCTTGTCCGCGTCCTTCTGCGCCAGGCACCCGGCCACCACCACGTCGGCGTCGGGGTTGAGCCTTTGGGCGCGGCGCAGAGCCTGCAGGCTCTTTTTTTCGCCGGCGCCGGTCACCACGCAGGTGTTGATCACATATACGTCGGCCCGGTCGTCAAACGCGCGCGGGGTATAACCGGCGCTCACAAACTGCTCCAGCATCGCCTGGCTGTCATACTGGTTGACCTTGCAGCCCAGCGTGTGGAAGGCCACCGTGGGCATCAGGTCACGCCGGGGTAGCGCATGTCCCCGGCCACCGTCAGCAGCGATACCACCGCGGCCACGCCTGCGGTGTCCGCCCGCAGGATGCGCGGCCCCATGGACACCGGCTGCGCTTTCATGCGCGTGATTTCATCCGGGGCGATGCCGCCCTCCGGGCCGATCACCACCGCGATGTCTTTGCCGCCCTTATACGCGTCCGGCAGGCTCATGGATGTCGCTTCCTCCCAAGCCACCAGCGCCTGGGCGTGCTTTTCCAGCTCGGTCACCATACCCGAAAACGTCAGCAAATTGCCCACCTCCGGGATGATGGTGCGGCCGGACTGCATCGCGGCCTCGCGGGCGATCGTGCGCCAGCGGGTCAGCCGCGTTTCCATCTGGTCGGCCCCCGGGCGCGACACGCTGCGCGCGAACAGGCAGGGCATGATGGCATACACGCCCACCTCGGTGCACATGCGGATCACGTCGTCCATCTTGTCGCCCTTGACCAGCCCCTGGTACAGCGTGACGCGGGTATCAGGCTCCGTACCCGGCAGCGGCACGGTGGGGTGGGCGTACACGTCGCGCCCGCGCAGCTCCAGGGACGCCGCGTACCGCTGGCCGTTGTACACCAGCACGATGTTGTCGCCGTCGCGCAGCCGCAGCGATTTGACCGCGTGCTGCGCGTCCATGTCATTCAGGCGCACCGCGCCGCTGACCATCTCATTGCTGTAAAAACAGTTCATTGCTACCCCTCTATGTCAGCCGGGCGGCCAGCGCTGTCCAGGCCCCCAGATGCCGCGCCTCCAGCAGTTCAAACCCCGCGCCGGTCAGCGCGGCCACCACATCGTCCTCACGCTCAATCAAGATGCCCGAACACACGAACACCGCGTCGGGCGCCAAATGCGCGCGGATGGGCCCCGCCAGCGCGATGATGATGTCGGCCAGGATGTTGGCGCAGGCAAAGGAGTAGGTGCCGCCGACGCGGGCCCCGCCAGCGCGATGATGATGTCGGCCAGGATGTTGGCGCAGGCAAAGGAGTAGGTGCCGCCGACGCCCTGTACCAGATCGCCCTCGGCCACGCGGACGCGGCCGGACAGGTTGTTGATGCGCACATTTTCATCCGCCACCTTCACCGCCACCGGGTCGATGTCAACGGCCAGCACGTGATCCGCGCCCAGCTTGGCCGCGGCGATGGCCAGTATGCCGCTGCCGGTGCCCACGTCCAGAACGGGGCCTTCCCTGTACCACGCTTCCAGCAGTTCCAGGCACAGGCGGGTGGTCTCGTGGGTGCCGGTGCCAAACGCCATGCCGGGGTCCAGCTCGATCACCAGGTCGTTGGGGCCGGCGTCAAACGCTTCCCAGCC
>JAGVSV010000028.1 GCA_019137115.1 Bacillota bacterium | reverse complement strand
ACTGTCCGATGACGGAAACTCCTTTGACATGCGGGTGACCGACGCCTACCCCGGTGTCACTGCCACGCGCGCGCTGACCGCAGCCGGCAATACGCTGACCGACCGCATGACCGTCACCTGTGAGGAGGAGCACACCATCGACTGGGTGTTTCACGCGTCCGGGGAAGCTGACTTCACCGGGCAAATGGCTCCCGCCGCCCTGCCCGAACAGGACAACGGCTACAACTATCTGGCCGACGTGCAGAAGGTGACCGGCCCGTTCGCGGCGCGGTTCTTGCGCGACGGCAAGACCCTGTCGCTGGCGCTGGACGAACTGCCCGCCGACGCGGCCATCTATGTCGCCATCTCGCCTGACAACCCCGCTACCCTCAAGCGCCACACCATTATAGTGCGCACAAGGGCGAAGGAAGTTGCGGTTGCGGCGCGGTATACGGTGATGTAATTTCGCGCATGGGAACTTTCCGCCCCTTTCCTGCGACATAGAGGTGCAAGGAGGGATTGCACATGAAAACATTGTTCAACTGGAATGGAAACCGCAGGGGCCTGCGCGCACTGTCCTTGGTGCTGGCGGCGGTGCTGGCGCTGGGCGCGGTGGCCGCGCTTTCGGAGAACGCCTTTGTACGGGAGCTGAAGCTGGGCGACCAGGGTGAGGACGTGCGCGCGGTGCAGCAGCGGCTGAAGGACCTGGGCTATCCGATTGCACCGCCGGATGGCGTGTTCAGCGAGGACACCGAAAACGCGGTCAAAATCTTCCAAAACACCCACATGCTGCTGGCCACCGGCACGGTGGACAAGCCGACGCACGACACGCTGTTCGGGAAAGACGCACTGGCGTACCAGGAAGTGTTTATAGAAGAAGCGTCGATGGCCGATGCGCCCAGCGGCGCGGTGACCCGTCCGATGCCCGGTACGGTATTCAACTTTGACATGGCGCCGTTCAACACCAACGAGTACAACTACGTGCGGGAAAACCGGTTCCTGAACGTGCGCACATCGCCGCTTTCCACCTTTGCCGCGGATGTGGACACCGCCAGCTACGCCCAGGTGCGCGCGATGATCCTGCGCGGGGAGCCGGTGCCGGTGGACAGCGTGCGCGTGGAGGAGATGCTCAACTATTTCAAGTATGACTACGCAAAACCCAAAGACGGCGAGCCCTTTGGCGTCACGATGCAGATGGCAAAAACGCCCTGGAATGACGACACCCTGCTGCTGCTGATCGGCCTGGCCGCCGCGGAAATCCCCAAGGCAGAGCGGCCGCCGCAGAACCTGGTGTTCCTGATTGACGTGTCCGGCTCCATGGACATGCCGGACAAACTGCCGCTGGTCAAGCGTGCGTTCCTGATGCTGCTGGACGAGCTGGCGCCGACGGACACCATCTCGATTGTGACCTATGCTTCCAGCGATCAGGTGCTGCTGCGCGGGGTGCGCGCCAGCGAAAAGACCCGCATCATGGAAGCGCTGGAAGGCCTGACCGCCGGCGGCATGACGGCCGGTGCCGCGGGCATCACCACCGCGTATGACCTGGCGCAGGAGTACCTGATCCCCGGCGGCAACAACCGCGTGCTGCTGGCCACCGACGGCGACCTGAACGTGGGCGTCAGCGACGAAGGCTCGCTGGTGCGCCTGGTCGAGGAAAAGAAAAAAGCCGGCATATTCTTAAGCGTGCTCGGCTTTGGCGACGGCAACTACAAGGACAACAAGCTGGAAGCGCTGGCCGACCACGGCGACGGCAACTACAGCTACATCGACACCGTCTATGAGGCGCGCCGCGCGCTGGTCACCGAGATTGGCGCCACGTTCTTTGCCGTTGCCAAGGACGTCAAGCTGCAGGTGGACTTCAATCCCGCCGCGCTCAAGGGCTACCGTCTGATCGGGTATGAAAACCGGCTGATGAACGCCGAGGACTTCAGCGATGACACCAAAGACGGCGGCGAGCTGGGCAGCGGGCACATGCTGACGGTGCTCTACGAGCTGGTGCCGGTGGACAGCCCCTTTGACATCGGCGACGCCGAAAGCAGGTACACATCGCCCGCGCCCACGGACGATCCCGGCGAATGGCTGACGCTGTCCGTGCGCGCCAAAACGCCCGACGGCGATGAAAGCGCGCTGTACACCTACCCGCTGGCCATCGACACCCCGCAGGGCATGACCGACAACCTGCGCTTCGCGGCGGCCGTGGCCCAGGTGGGCATGCTGCTTAAGGACAGCGAGTGGAAGGGCACCGCCACCTATGACAATGCGCTGGAACTGCTGCGGCAGGACACAGGGCTCACCGGCGATGTGTACAAGGAGGAGTTCCTGTATCTGGTGACGCTGCTGAAGAGGGCGGCGGACGCAAAGTAAGAAAGCGCCGCTTTTCCCAACCCAACGAGTCCCATTGAAACACCACCGGCAAAGGCGTAAAATCCGTGCCGGTGGTTGTTTCTACGCTGGCAGAAAGGGGGGATCGCTGTGCCCAAGCCCATGCTTCCCCAAACCGAGGCCCCGTCCTGGTGGAGCCTTTCCCCGGATGACCTGATGCGCGCGGCGCGCGCCAAGCCGGAGGGTTTGACGACGGCGGACGCCGACCGGATCCGGAGCCAGGTGGGTGCGAATGTGTTGAACGAGCACCGCCGCGACACCGCGCTATCGATGCTGCTCAAACAGTTCACCGACCCGCTGGTATTGATCCTGCTGTTTGCCGCGGTGGTATCCGCCGTGGTGCACGAGTGGACGGGCACCATCATCGTGATGGCGATCATCACGGCCAGCGCCTTGCTCAGCTTTTCGCAGGAATACGCGGCCAGCAACGCGGTGGAAACGCTGCGCAAGCAGGTGACGCTCAAAGCCACGGTGCTGCGCGACGGCCAGCCAGCAAGCATCGCCGCCGAGGCCATTGTGCCGGGGGATATCGTGCTCTTATCCGCCGGCAGCCTGGTGCCCGCCGACGGCGTGGTGCTGGAGGCCAAGGACTTTTTCGTCAACCAAGCCGTGCTAACCGGGGAGACGTACCCCGTAGAGAAGGCACCTGGGGCGGTCGCGGCCCAGGCCACCCTCAACGAGCGGCACAACATGGTGTTCATGGGCACCAATGTGCGCAGCGGCACCGCCCGCGTGCTGGTGGTGACCACGGGCACGTCCACCGCCTTTGGCCAGATTGCCGATAGATTAACCCTGCGCCCGCCAGAAACCGAGTTTGAGCGCGGCATCCGGCGCTTTGGATATCTGCTCACGCGCATCATGATGGCGCTGGTGGCGGCGATCTTTGTGATCAACGCGCTGCTGGAAAAGCCGGTGGTGGATTCCCTGCTGTTTGCCATCGCATTGGCGGTGGGCCTGACGCCGGAGCTGCTGCCGGCCATCATCAGCATCAGCCTGTCGCGCGGCGCGCAGCGCATGGCGCGGGAGAACGTCATCGTGCGGCGCCTGAACGCCATTGAAAACCTGGGCAGCGTGGACGTGCTGTGCACGGACAAAACCGGCACCATCACCCAGGGCGTGGTGCGGCTGGACGGGGCGCTGGACACCCAAGGGCAGCCCAGCGCGCACATCGCCCGCTGGGCCTACCTGAACGCGCTGTACCAGACCGGCATTGCCAACCCGCTGGACGAGGCGGTGCTGGCGATGGACAAGCCGGACATCCAGGGCTTTGCCAAGGCGGACGAAATCCCCTTTGATTTCCAGCGCAAGCGGCTGAGCATCGTGGTGGATGACCAAGGCGGCGCGCGCCTGATGATCTCCAAAGGCGCGCTTGCCAACATTCTGGCTGTGTGCACGGATGTGCTGGCAAACGGCGAGCGCGTGCCGCTTGACGACGACCGGCGCGCCGACATCGACCGGCGCTTTTCGGAATGGAGCGGGCAGGGCTACCGCGTGCTGGGCGTGGCGGTGGGGCAAGTGCCGGAAAAAGCGGTCTACAGCGCGCGCGAGGATGAGCAGGGCCTGGCGCTGGCAGGGTTTTTGCTGTTCTTTGACCCGCCCAAGGAGGACGTGGCGCAGACGATTCAGTCGCTGGCGCAGCTGGGCGTGACCGTCAAGATCATCACCGGCGACAACCGGCTGGTGGCGCGTCACGTGGCCGGGTTGGTCGGCCTGCCCAAGGACAGCGTGCTGCCGGCGGATGCCATTCGCGACATGCAGGACGAGGCGCTCTGGCACATGGCGGAGAAAACCGCCATCTTTGCTGAGGTCGACCCCAACCAGAAGGAGCGCATCATCCTGGCGCTCAAAAAAACCGGCCATGTGGTAGCCTACATGGGCGATGGGATCAACGACGCGCCCGCCCTGCACGCGGCGGACGTGGGCATATCGGTGGAAAGCGCGGTGGATGCGGCGCGGGAAGCCGCGGATTTTGTGCTGCTCAAGCGGGATCTGAGCGTGCTGCTCTCGGCGATCAAGCAGGGGCGCACCACGTTTTCCAACACGCTCAAATATATCTATACCACCACAGGCGCCAACTTCGGCAACATGCTCAGCATGGCGGGGGCGTCGCTGTTTCTGCCGTTTTTGCCGCTGCTGGCCAAGCAGATTTTGCTCAACAACTTTTTGTCCGACCTGCCGGCCATCGGCATCCCGTCGGACAATGTCGACCCGGAGGATGTCGCCCGGCCCCGCAAATGGGACACGGGCGGCATCCGCAACTTTATGCTGCTCTTCGGGCTGGTCAGCTCGGTGTTTGACTATGCCACGTTCGGGCTGCTGCTGTTCATCGCGCGCGCCACCGAAGCCCAGTTCCAGACCGGCTGGTTTGTGGAATCCCTGCTGTCCGAGCTGGTCGTGGCGCTGGTGGTGCGCACGCGGCGGCGTTTTTATCAAAGCAAACCGGGCAAAGCGCTGTGGGCGATTACGCTGGCGGTCAGCCTGGCCGCGCTGGTTATCCCCTACCTGCCGCTGGGGGACGTGCTGGGCTTTGTGCCGCTGCCCTTGTGGCTGCTGGCGGCATTAATCGGCGTGACGGCCCTGTATGTAGTCGCCACCGAAGCCGCCAAGGGGTATTTCTTTTCTCGCCTCACCCGGCGCGGGTGATCAGGGTCGTCGCCATTCCCCCGCGCCCTCCAGCGCGGCCAAGTACCGCCGCCTGCCGGATGCCCAAGCCAGCACAAACGCCAGCGCGGACAGCGCGATCCAGCTGATGAACAGCGCGCGGCTGCCATACGCGGCGTACACGCGCCCGCCCAGCAGGCCCGCCAGCGCTGAGCCCACATAGATGCAGCTGTCGATCAGCCCGGCGCTCAGGCCCACGCGCCCGGCGCGGTCATATTCCAGCGGCACCAGCCCGGTTAATATGGGGTTGAGCCCATACAGGCAGGCGCAAGCGCAGCCCATCAGCAGCGCCATGGGCAAAAGCGCGGTCACCGCCATCAGCGGCAGGCAGAAAACCCCCGCCGCCAGCATCATATAGGCGACCAGATGCCGGTTGTGGGTGCGCCCGCGCTTGAGCAGGGCATACCCCGCCCACAGTCCCAGCGCGTTGATCAGCGGGATCAGCAGCGACACCGTGGCGCCGGACACCGCGCTGTCGCCTGCCGCGCTTAACAGCTGCGGCGCCCAGGTGATGATGCCGTCCCGGACAAAGCCGTACAGCACGCTGGCCACCAGCAGCAGCACCAGCCCGCTGGCCAGGAACAACGGCAGCGCGGGCTTGCCGGCGCGTGGCTGTGCATCCTGAACCCGTTCGGCGCGCCCGGTGCGCACGCCGCGCAGCATGAAGCTTGCGCCAAAAAGCACCGGCACGGCGACCAGCGCGGGCACGATGAACGAATGCCGCCAGGAAAACAGCCCGGACAGATACCCCGCGATCAACCATGCCGCGAAATGCCCGGCCACCAGCGTCGCCGTCACCAGCATGTTGGCGCGTTCGCGCGATTTTTGCGTGGTAAAGTGCAGCGCCAACAACCGCACGATGGGCGTCCACAGCATGGACTGGAACGCGCCATTGCACGCGCACAGAAAGACCATCCAGCCATCGCCCGCGCTTGCGCCCAGCAGCAGGTTGCACAGCGCCGACCCCGCCAGCCCCAGCAGCATGTGCCGCACCGGGTTGAGCCGGTCGACCAGTGCGCCGTTGATCAGCTGCCCCAACGCGTACGTCACCGCGAACGCGGTCTGCAGCAGCCCCGCGCGCCCGGCGTCAAAAGCCAGCGCGTCCATGATGCCGCCCAGCGCCGCGGACAGGTTGAGCCGGTTGATGTACGCGGCGGTGTACAGCAGCGCGCTGGCGCCCAGCACGTTTTTCTGTTCGGGGCTGAACTTCTCGCGCATGATATGTCCTCCCGGTTGGGCGCTGCCGCGCCTGTTGCGGCCATCATAAGCTGTTTTGCCCCCTTTGCGCCATCCCCGGCATTGACACCGGCGGCTACGGCCGGGATACTGGAATCCATGGCCGCGGGCGCGGCAACACGCAAGTGAGGAGATCATGCATGCGTTATCGGCTGATCGCATCGGATTTTGACGGCACCGTGTACCACCACGGGGAGATGAAAGAAACGGACAAACTGGCCATCGCGCGCTGGCGTAAGGAAGGCGGCCTGTTCGGCATCGTGACCGGGCGGGGCATTACGTTCCCGCAGATCATGCGGGATCTGGGCGTGGACTGCGACTTTTTCCTGTGCTGCAACGGTGCGGTGCTGATGGACGCGCAGGGCGCTATCCTGCGCGAGCAGAAGCTCGACCCGGCGGTTTTTGCCGCGCTGTCGGCGTTCTTCCGCGACACGCCGGGCGCGATCAACTATACGCAGACGGACGAGAACGCCACCCTGCACCAGTACAACGCGCTGATGCCCACCAACGGGGAAGCCTCCGCGGTAACCGCGCAGGTCAACATGCGTTTTGGCGAGCACGTCAACGCGCTGGCCAACGGCCGCAACATCAACGTCATCCGGATCGGCGAAAGCAAAGCCCACGGCGTGCAAACCGCGCTGGACCACTTTCACCTTGCCCCCGACGCCGCCGCGGTGGTGGGCGACGAGCTCAACGACATCCACATGATTCGCCACTTCAACGGCTGGGCCATGTCCACCGGCCGCCCCGAAGCCATCGCCGCCGCCACCCACCTGTGCGACAGCGTGGCGGATTTGATCGGGCAGCTGGAGGGGATGTAGGCAATCATACAGGAACAGCATGCACCGACTGCGCCATAGCTGCTGTCATCAAGGAATGTCAACCCAACCGCTTGCCGCATTTCTTGTTTTCCGGTAATATCATCGTAGCACGTTTCGACAAATCATGTTGCGATAAGGAGTCCCCTATGTTTATTGGACGGGAGAAGGAATTAGCGGAGCTGGAGCGGCGCTATCAGCAGCCGCAGTTTCAGCTGGTGGTGCTGTATGGCCGCCGCAGGGTTGGCAAGACGCGGCTGATCCAGCAATTCTGCCAAGATAAGCCCACCGTTTTCCATGTGGGTTTGCAGCAGGATGCGCACGGCGCATTGGCGTCCTTTTCGCGTGATGTGCTGGCGCAACTCCCAAGCGAGGGATCGGAGTTCATCGAGAGTTTCCGCTCCTGGCAGGAGGCGTTTCACTACATAACGCTGCAGACCGCGCAGCGCCGGGTCATTCTGGTGATTGACGAGTACCCCTATTTGGCACAGGCAGATCCAGCCATCTCCTCCATTCTGCAGGCTGTCATCGATCACGAGTGGAAGCAAACCAACCTGTTCTGTATCCTGTGCGGTTCCTCCATGAGTTTTATGGAGCAGCAGGTGTTGGGCTATCAAAGCCCCCTCTACGGCAGGCGCACGGCACAGATGAACATCAGGCCTTTACCGTACTGGGAAAGCCTGAAGTTTTTCCCTGGCTGGCCCTGGCAGGAGCGCTTCTATGCCTACGGTGTGTGCGGCGGCATTCCCCAGTATTTGGAGTATTTCGCGGCCTATGATGGGTTGGACGCCGCCATAAAGGGGGAATTGTTGGCGCTGAGCGGCCACCTGGCGGAGGAGCCCGCCAACCTCATGAAGCAGGAGATGCGGCAGCCGGCCTTGTACAATGCCATCATCGGGGCGGCAGCGCATGGCGCGTCGCGTCAAAGTGACATCGCTTCGGCCGTCAAACGCGATGCCGGCGATATTACCTCCTACCTGAAGGCGCTGTTGGATCTGGAGATACTGGAGCGCCAAATGCCGATGGAGGAAAGCAACCGAAAGAAGGTCGTCTACAGGATTTGCGATAACCTGTACCGGTTCTGGTACCGCTTCATTCCCGCCAGCATGCCGCTGATCAGCATGGGGATGGCAGATGCAGTTTTGAACACGCAGATAAAGCCAAGGTCGCATACCGACCCTCTATTCGTCCTATGGCCGTTGGTGGGGAACGGATCCCGACACCAAGCGTCAGGAGGAGATTGGCGTGGTTGCCGTCACGGACCGCGACATCCTGCTGGGCGAATGCAAGTGGCGCAATGAGCTGGCGGGGGTTCTGGTGCTGGAGCAGCTGCAGGCGCGGGGCTTGTTGATTCAACGCAACCGCGCCGCGCATTACGCGGTGTTTTCCAAGTCCGGTTTCACCAGGTCGCTCCTTTCCCACGCTCAACAAGGGGATGTGATGCTGGTCAGCGCCCAGGAGATGCTGTAGTCAATGAAAAGTCAATGAATAAACCCCTTTTTTATCGTAACATGATTCGACGAAACACGATGCGATAAACCCCACCCGTACGACGCTTCTGCCCTGGCAGTAAACAGGAAAACGGGCGTCCCTATGCCCCGGCAGGTTTCCGGCCAGCCCATAGATCACTGAGTGGATGGCCCGTCAAACTGCCAGCCATCAACCACAAACACTGCTCCCAACAAACAACCTCAATTGTCGTGCCTTTTTCGCGCCAATCCGCCCCATTTCGACGGGTGGATGCTTTTGCTATACAAACCGGCAGAGTTATGTTAAAATATGCACAGCCTCACATCACGTAAACTCGGCATATCAATGTAGGAGGGCGAATCGGCATATCAATGTAGGAGGGCGAACCATGGGCCTGTTTGATAAGAAGTATTGCGATATCTGCAACGGAAAGATCGGCCTGCTGGGCAATCGGAAATTGTCCGACGGTAACCTGTGCAAGGATTGCGCCCGCAATCTCTCCCCCTGGATGACGGACCGGCGCACCTCCTCGGTGGAGGAGATCCGCCAGCACCTGGCCTACCGCGAGGAAAACCAGCGGGCGGTAGATGCCATCGAGCCCACACGCATTCTGGGCAACGCCACCAAGGTCTACATCGACGAGAGCGGCCAGCGCTTCTTTGTCACCCGCCAGAACGACTGGCGCGGCGCCAACCCGGATATCCTGGCGCTCTCCCAGGTGATTGATACTGAGCTGGCCATTGACGAGGACAAGCAGGAGATCTACCGCGAGGGGGAGGACGGCAAGCGCGTCAGCTACGACCCACCCAGGTATGAAACCTCCTACCGCTTTGATATCCTCATCCGCGTCAACTCGCCCTACTTTGATCAGATATCCTTCGAGCTGACCGAGGACCGCCCGGACAGCCCCTACACCGACGCCTACCGGGACTATGAGCGCCAGGCGGATGAGCTGCGGCGCGCTTTGAAACCCACCGCGGCAGCCGCTGCCCCGGTGCAGCCTGCCCCTGTGCAGGAGCCCAAGGGCTGGGTGTGTGCCTGCGGCGCGGCCAACGAGAACAAGTTCTGCGGAGAGTGCGGTGCCCCGCGGCCCGCCACGCCCAAGCAGCGCTGTGACAGTTGCGGCTGGCAGCCGGCCGACCCGGCTAATCCGCCCAAGTTTTGTCCGGAGTGCGGGCAGCCCTTCCGGCGGTAGTTTTCCATCTCTGTTATCATGCCGCCGGGCGTTTGCCCGGCGGCATATTGTCATAAATGCAGGGGGAGGTGCAGGAGGGCTTATCGTTTCACTCGCGTCGGAGCATGTGCCGCAGGCGCTTCTTTAACGCAGGATCGCTGGGCATGCAGGTTTTAAGGATGTGCTGCGGGTTTTAAGTATCCCATCATCCTTAAAACCTCCCTCCAAAAAAGTGAGGAGTTTCAACGCTTCCCGGGTGTTTTTAGGCGTACCGGGAGGTTTTAAGGGTTTTAAGGATGGGTTTTGTCATCCGGACGTTCTGTCAGCAGGATCGCCGGACATAGGGGTTTTAAGGATTTCTTGCGGGTTTTAAGTATCACCCCCTCCTTAAAACCTCCCTCCAAAAAAGTGAGGAGTTTCAACGCTTCCCGGACGGTTTCCGCCGTTTCGAGGGGTTTTTAGTGTTTTCAGGATCGATTCCGTCGTCCCAGCGGTTGGGTCGTGAGGTTTGCCCCGATGATGCGGATCATCCCGGTCATTGGAGGGCAGCCTTCTCTCGGGCCGTGTTGCATGCCC
>JAGVSV010000112.1 GCA_019137115.1 Bacillota bacterium | reverse complement strand
TGTGGTTGAGCGTCAGCCCCACAAGGAAAACGGCGGCCGACAGCGCCATGCCCGTCTTGAGCCACGCTTTGTCAAACCCCGCAGCCTGATCAGGCGACGGCATGCGCGGCGTGACCGCGTTGGTGTACAGGACTAGAACCGCGCACGCAAAGAAGGCGAAAACCGAAAGCAGCATCAGCGCGGCGCCCAGGCGCAGCCGGGATTGTGTCTGCATACGCCCCTCCTTCAATACGTCCATTTGCGCTGGATGTACTGCTGGACCATCGTGGCGATAAAGATCAGCACGAACAGGATCATCGCGGCGGCGGCCGCCCAGGCGTGCTTCTGCTTGGCGAACTGCTCATAGATGTAGTACACCACGGTAAACAGGCTGCCCCCGATGCCCGGCCCGTTGAACAGCGCAAACAGCTCGCTGAACACCTTGGACGCCGAGATCGTGTTGATCGTCAGCACCAGCCCGATGGTGGGCGCCAGCAGCGGCACCGTGATACGGAAGAAGATCCGCGTGCTGCGCGCGCCGTCCACCCGCGCGGCGGTGTAGTAGGTTTCATCGATGTTCTGCAAGCCCGACAGGATCAATATGATCGTAAACGGCAGGTTGCTCCAGATGCCGAAGATGATCAGCGCGTACAGCGACCAGGGGTAGCGCTGCAGCCAGTTGATCTTGTCCACCCCGAACCACCCCAGCACCTGGTTGAGCACGCCGAAATCCCGCAGAAAGATATACCGCCACGCCAGGCCCACCGCCATGGCGCTGGTCACCATCGGCAAAAAGTACGCCGTCTGGAAGATCGCCATGCCGCGCACCTTGCGGTTTAACAGGTTGGCCAGCACGATGGCCAGTGCCGCGGATACCGGCACCACCACGGCCACATAGATGCCCGTGTTGGTCAGCGCGTTGATAAAGTCGCGGTTGCTCAATACAAACGCGTAGTTGCCCAGGCCGATGCCGTTGTCGGTGTTGGTCAGCAGGTCAAACCCTTCGCGGAAGGACATGAACACCACGTTGAAGAACGGGTACACCGTGAATACGATGATCGACACCATGAACGGCAGCAGATAGGCTACCGGCTCCAGCGCCGACCACACGCGGGAGCGGCGCTCCAGGGCTTTTTCGCGGCGGTAGCGCAGGGCGTCCTTGCTCATTGGTAGCGCACCCCCGTGACTTGATCAAAGAGGAACACCCCGCGCGGCTTGAGCCGGATGGGCAGCGTGATGCCCGGCGTGATGCCCTGATCCAGGTCGATGTACGCGCGCATTTCCTGCGTGCCCACCATCAAATACGCCAGTTCCTCCTTGCCCATGGTATACACCTGTTTGACCTGGGCGGTAAAATGGGCCTCACCTTGTCCGGCGGCTTCGGCGCTTTCGGCGCGGATGGCGAGGATCAGCTCCTTGCCCTCGGGCACGCCTTCGGCAGGCAGCGGCAGCGGGAAGGACGCGCTGTTGTCCGTCAGCGTGAATACGCTGCCTAACAGCGTGCCGGTTAAGTGGTTGATGGGCGGAGAACCCAAAAAGTCCGCCACGAACTGGTTGTCCGGGTCGTTGTACAGCTCCTGCGGTGTGTCATACTGCTGGAGATACCCATCCTTCATCAGCGCGATATGGTCGGAGATGGACATCGCCTCCTCCTGGTCATGGGTTACAAACACGGTGGTCACCTGGGTTTTCTGCTGGATGCGGCGGATCTCCTCGCGCATCTCCAGCCGCAGCCGGGCATCCAGGTTCGACAGCGGCTCGTCCAGCAACAGCAGCTGCGGGTTTTTGACAAGCGCGCGGGCAATCGCCACGCGCTGCTGCTGCCCGCCGGACAATTCCCTGGGCCGCCGGTTGAGCAGGTTGCCCACGTGCACCATGTCGGCCATGGCTTTGGCGCGCGCCATGCGCTCCGCCCGGGGCACCTTCTGGATTTCCAGCGGGAAGCTGATGTTGTTGAGCACCGTCATATGCGGGTACAGCGCGTAGTTCTGGAACACCAGCCCAATGCCCCGCCGCTCGGGGGGCAGGCCGGTGACATCCTCGCCGTCAAACAGCACCTGCCCGGACGTGGGCTTGAGGATCCCCGCCAGCATGTTGAGCACCGTGCTCTTGCCGCAGCCGGAAGGCCCCAGCAGCGACACCAGCTCGCCGTCCGGCAGCGTCACGGTGAAGTCATTGACCGCCTGGGTGATACCGAAGTGCTTTGTCAGGCTCCGCATTTCTACCAGCATGTGCCCCTCCGCCGTTTCCGTGGTTATCCCGCATTATACACGAAGCGCACCGGCAGAGACAGGCGGCTTTCTGTCTGGTATACTCAACGCAGAAAAACACAAAGGAGGCATCCGTATGCCGGACATGCTCAGCGTTTCCCGTGATCTGCCCATCCCGCGCTGGAAAGCCTGGGAATGGCTGACCGAAAGCTACCTGACCGCCAAATGGTACGGCCCCTATCGGATGATGGGCAACACCCTGCTGATCACCATGATCCACGAGGATGGAAAGCCCGAGGTGGAGGGCGCCCTGCTGGACTATGCGGACGGGCGCATGCTGCGTCTGCGCGCCGGGACGGTCAAGGAAGGCTTTGTCTTTCGCGTGCAGTTGGACGACGCGCCCGGCGGCACGCGGGTCACCGTCAGCCAGGAGCGCGCGAATGACGAAAGCGACCAATGGTATGAGGCGGGCTGGCACTTCTACCTGGATGCGCTGGCAAACGCCGTAGCCGGCAAGCCCGCGCCGGTGTTTGCCGACTACGAGCCGAAAACCGACAAGAAGGGCTAGGCACCGCGCGCTGACCCCCGCCACAACGTGGGCGCACACAAAAGACGCGCCCACGCTTGACATTTCCCGCATCCGCCTATATTATCCCTTGCGTGCGCAATGGTTGCGCACGCAAGGAGTGAATGTATGCCCATTATCACCCGGGAACTTAATATCCTCGCGCGCTGCGGCACCCAGTTCCGCGCCAGGCGCCTTAACAAGCTCGCGCTGACGGCGGCGCAGGCGCCCTATATCCTGCACATCTGCGCCACCCCGGGGCTGTCGCAGGAGGAGCTTGCCCACGCGCTGAACGTCAACCCCTCCAACGCCGCGCGGCAGCTGTCCGCGCTATGCGAAAGCGGTTATGTCACCCGCCAGCCGCGCGCGGACGACCGCCGCCAGATGGCTGTGTACCCCACGCAGAAGGCCATTGACGCCGTGCCCGTGGTGCGCAGCGTCAACGCGGCCTGGCATGATTACCTGACCGAGGGGATGACCGAGCAGGAAAAGGAAACGTTGGGCGTGCTGCTGGAAAAAATGCGCCTGCGCGCCGCGGCGTGGGACCGCGAGCGGGGGGACACGCCATGAAAAAGGTGCTGTCGTACTTGAAGCCCCACACCTGGGCGCTGACCTGGACCATGGTGGTCAAGTTTTTCGCGTCCATGATGGACCTGTTCATCCCGTTTATTCTGGCGATCATCATTGACGACGTGGTGCCAAAGGGCGACCCCAGGCTGGTGTACCTGTGGGGCGGCGCGATGGTGCTGTGCGCGCTGCTGTCGGTGACCCTCAACATCACCGCCAACCGCATGGCCGCGGTGACGGCCGGCAAGGTGACACTGAAACTGCGGCATGACCTGTTCGCCAAGCTCGGCGACGTGTCCATGGCGCAGTTTGACAGCATCAGCCTGTCCTCGGCCGTGTCGCGGCTGACCACCGACACCTACAACATCAACCAGTTTTTAAACCGCACCCAGCGCATGGGCGTGCGCGCACCCATCCTGTTAATCGGCGGGCTGATTTTAACGAGCATCCTGGACGTGCGCCTGACGCTGGTGCTGGCGCTGACGCTGCCCATCATCACGCTGATCATCTATGTGGTCACCAAGAAATCCGTGCCGCTGTATGTCCGGCAGCAGCGGGTGTTGGACAAAATGGTGCGCGTGATGCAGGAGAACATCGTGGGTGTGCGCGTGATCAAGGCGCTCAGCAAGACCACCTATGAGCAGGAGCGCTTTGACGGAGTCAACGAAAACCTGGCCGAGGTGGGCCGCAAGGCCGGCAGCGTGGTGGCGGTGAGCAACCCGTTGAGCACGCTGACGCTTAACCTGGGGCTGACCGCCGTGGTGCTGGTGGGTGGGTATCTGGTCAACCAGGGCCTGTCCAGGCCCGGCACCATCATCGCGTTTCTGAACTATTTTACGATCATTTCCGGCGCCATGCTGGGCATCACCCGCATCTTCATCATGTCGTCCAAGGGCATTGCTTCCGCGCGCCGCATCGAGGAAATCCTCGAAATGGAGGGTGACCAGCCGCTGCTGCCCGCGCACCCGGCGGACAGTCCCTGGCACATCGTGTTTGATGACGTGTCGTTCAGCTATGGCGGGGTGGGGGACAGCCTGAGCCACATCAGCTTCAAGCTCAAGCAGGGGCAGACATTGGGCATCATCGGCGCCACCGGCAGCGGCAAAACCACGTTGACCAATCTGCTGCTGAGGCTGTATGACGCCACACAGGGAACGATCTACGTGGACGGCCAGGACATCCGCAGCATTGACCCGGCGGTGCTCTCCGAGCAGACCGGCATCGCGTTCCAGAGCGACTTTATCATGGCCGCCACCATCCGCGACAACATCGCCTATTTCCGGGACATTCCCGACGAGGCCATCTGGCAGGCTGTGCGCGCCGCGCAGGCCGAAGCGTTCGTCACCGCCACCGCCGACGGCTTGCTGCACGAGGTGGAAGCCCGCGGCAACAACCTGTCCGGCGGGCAGAAGCAACGGCTGCTGATCGCCCGCGCGCTGGCCAACGAGCCGCGCCTGCTGATCCTGGATGACGCGTCCTCCGCCCTTGACTACCGCACCGACGCCGAGCTGCGCAAGGCCTTGGCGCAGCAGCACCGCGACACCACCAGCATCATCATTGCCCAGCGCGTGTCCAGCATCAAGGGTGCTGACCAGATCCTGGTACTGGATGACGGTCGCGCGATCGGACAGGGCACGCACGACGAATTGATGCGCGATTGCCCGGTGTACCGCGACATTGCCGAGGTACAGATGGGCGCTGAGCAGACCGGGCAGCCTGTGCTGGAACGGGAGGTGGTGTGATGTCCCGCATGATCCGCGGCGGCCGCTTGAGCCGCATGGAAACCAACGGCGACCGCCGCGCCCTGCCGACCGCGCGCATGCCGCGCAAGCAGATTTTGAAGCGCCTGTGGTCCTATCTGGGGCGCAACCGCGCGCTGCTGCTGCTGGCGATGCTGCTCACGTTTTTGTCCTCTTCCGTGGGGCTGGTGGGCCCGCGGCTGTCGGGTCTGGCGATTGACGCCATCGGCATCGGCGCCGGCGAAGCCAACTTCCCGCTGGTGTGGCGCTACAGCGCGCTGATGGCCGGCAGCTACGCGCTGTCCTCGTTGCTGGGCTATATGCTCTCCCGCATCACGCTGCGCATGACCCGCAACATCATCTACCGCATGCGCAAGGACGTGTTTGACAAGCTGGTGTCCCTGCCGGTCAACTTCTTTGACAAATACCAGGCCGGCGAAATCATCAGCGTGATCAGCTATGACGTGGACACCGTCAACGAAAGCCTGTCCACCGACCTGTTGCAGATTATCCAGAGCGTGGTGACGGTCACCGTGTCGCTGGGCATGATGCTGATGATCGAGCCCACGCTGACGCTGGTGTTCGTGGTGACGGTGCCGTTGACCGCGGTGTACACCAAGTGGATCACCGGCCGCACGCGCCCGCTGTTCCGCAGGCGCAGCCAGAAGTTGGGCGAGCTTAATGGATACATGGAGGAAATGATGGGCGGCAAGCGCACCACGCGCGCCTACGGGCGCGAGGCGCAGGTGCTCGCCGGCTTTGACGAAAAGAACGAGGAAGCCGTGTCCGCCTATACCACCAGCGAATACTACGGCACCATGATCGGCCCCTCGGTGGGCTTTATCAACAACATATCCATGGCGCTGATCTCGATTTTCGGCGCGCTGCTGTTTTTGCGCGGGCGCGTCGGACTGGGGGATATCTCATCCTTTGTGCAGTATTCGCGCCGGTTTTCCGGCCCCATCAACGAGTTGGCCGGCATCCTGGGCGAGCTGCAAAGCGCCTTTTCCGCCGCCGAACGTGTGTTCCGCCTGATTGACGCGGAGCCCGAAACCGCCGACGCCCCGGGCGCCACGGTGCTCACCGATGCGTCCGGCGACGTGAAGGCCGACAGCGTATACTTCCGCTACCTGCCCGACGTGCCGGTGATCAAGGACTTCAGCATGCACGCCAGGCCCGGCGATCTGATCGCCATTGCCGGACCTACCGGTGCCGGGAAGACCACGCTGGTCAACCTGCTGATGCGCTTTTATGACATCGACAGCGGCAGCATCTCGGTGGACGGGCACGACATCTATGACGTCACGCGCTCCAGCCTGCGGGGGGCCTATACCATGGTGCTGCAGGACAGCTGGCTGTTCTATGGCAGCATCTTTGACAACATCGCCTATGCCCGCTCGGACGCCACGCTGGAAGAGGTGGAGGCCGTGGCCAAGGCCGCCATGATCCACAGCTTCATCACAAAACTGCCCCAGGGATACGACACCATCATCGGGGATGACGGGGTCAACATCTCCAAGGGGCAGAAGCAACTGATCACCATCGCGCGGGCGATGCTCTCCGACGCCCGCATGCTGATTCTGGACGAAGCCACCTCCAATGTCGACACCCAGACCGAGCGTCGCATCCAGCAGGCCATGCGCACCCTGATGGCCGGGCGCACCAGCTTTGTCATCGCGCACCGCCTGTCCACCATCCGCAACGCGGACAACATTCTGGTGGTCAGGGACGGCAATATCGTCGAGCAGGGACGGCACGAGGATCTGATGGACGAGGACGGTTTCTACGCGCAGCTGTACTACGCCCAGTTCGAGACCTACTGATCAGTCCGCGCGGCGCACACCGCGCAGATACGGCCTCAGCTTGCGCAGCAGATGCCGGCCCAGTTTGAACAGCATCACACCGGCCAGGATGTTCAGCGCCAGGCCCACCACCGGCGGCGCGTTCATCCCCAGCACGTACATATGCGCAAAGGGCAGCCCCAGCAAGGAGGTCACGGCGCTCAACACGCCCACCACCGGCAGCAGCACGCCCAGCACCACGAACACCACCGGAAGGATCAGCAGGGGAAAAAGCACCGGCAACAGAAACACCATCAGCAGCACTTTGGCCATGCCCATGCCCGCCTTGGGCTTGTACCCGGGCGCTGGCGCTTCGGGTGCCGTCTCCGGCTCCGGCTGCTTTGCGGGGCGTTCCATCGGCGCTTGCTGGCTTTGCCAGCGGGACAGGAACTTGCGCGCGGTTTCCTGCGGGCTTTCCATGTCCTTGAGCAGGTTCTCCTCGCTCATCTGCAGCCGCGCGGCGCGCTCCTTGATGCGCTGGGCGGTTTCCCTGACAATGCGCAGGCGTTCCTCGTTGGGCATGGGATACATCCCGGTATACAGAGCATCCATATAGGTTTCCAGCGCGGTGATCATGTTGCCCTCCTTCCGTGGTCGGCTGTCGTTCCATGCTCAATGTAGCGCAGCGCCATTAAGCGGGTATAAGTTCAACATTAAAAGTGGTTTAATGTTGCACAGCGAAATATAGTGGAGGGGGAAAGCCCATGAAGCGCATCGATCAGATCGACCCCAACTTCCGGTTGCCGGATACCGTGCCGAACGACCTGCGCCTGTACGACCCGCAGGAACCGCCGTTTTCGTTGTGGGGACTGCACGACAACGGCAAAGGCGTGTACTGCCGGTTGCCGGTGTCCTTCCTGCCCGAATGCAACGAGGGCGTGCAGGAGCTGGCGTACCATCTGTCGGGCGCCTGCGTGCGGTTCTCCACCGACGCGGACTCCCTCACCGTTCTGTGGGCGCTGCGTGCAACGGGCAACATGCCGCATTTCGCTGCCAGCGGGCAAAGCGGCATGCAGCTGTTCGCGGAATCGGACACGGGCATCGCCAATGTGCACAACCTGATCCCCGCGATGAACGATGGGCACGGATGCATGGAAAAGCAGAGCGCCCACATTCCGCTGACCGGGGGCATGCGCAGCTACGCGCTGTACCTGCCGCTGTACAACGGGGTGACGGACCTGCTGTTGGGGTTCCCGCCGGGGGCGCAGGTGCGGCCCGGCCGCACGCCACGCATCGCAAAGCCGCTGGTGTTCTACGGCTCCTCCATCACCCAGGGCGGGTGCGCGTCCAAAGCCGGCTCCAGCTATCCCGCCATCCTCGCGCGTCGGCTGGACGCGCCGCTTGTCAACCTCGGGTTCTCCGGCAGCGGGCGCGGCGAGGCCAATATGGCGCACTATATCAGCGGCTTGCCCATGAGCGTGTTCGTGGTGGACTATGACCACAATGCGCCGGACGTGGCGCACCTGGCGGCCACGCACGAGCCGTTTTTCAACATCGTGCGGGAGGCGCAGCCCGAATTGCCCATCGTGATACTCAGCCGTCCGGACTTTGACATTCATCCGGAGGAAAGCCGCCTGCGCCGGGATATCATCCGTCGCACGCATGACAATGCCCGCGAAAGCGGCGACCAGAACGCATGGTTCGTGGACGGCCAAGTGCTCTTTGGCGCAACCGACCGCGACCTGTGCGCGGTGGACGGTGTGCACCCCACCGACCTGGGCTTCCTGCGCATGGCCGACGCGCTCACCCCGCTGCTCAGGCGCATCCTGGTGCAGGGGTAGGGTTGTAAAAACTGGGCCGATACAAGGCTTTTCGCGTTGCACCTACTTGTCAACCGCTTCCCGCTCCTGTACACTGGTTTCAGCAACTACAAAGGAGGGTTTTGCTCATGTTTGACAGGGCAGCCTATGATAAACGCGTCCAGTGGTACCGGCATGACCGCTTTGGCATGTTCATCCACTGGGGGCTGTACGCCATTCCCGCGCGCGGCGAATGGGTGCGCAGCCGAGAAAAGATCACGGTGGAGGACTATCAGCCGTTCTTTGACGAGTTCAACCCCGTGGACTATGACCCCAGGGCGTGGGCGAAGCTGGCCAAAAAAGCCGGCATGAAGTACGCGGTGCTCACGGCCAAACACCACGACGGCTTCTGCCTGTTTGACAGCAAGTTGACGGACTACAAGTCCACCAACACCCCCGCCAGGCGCGACCTGGTGCGCGAATATGTCGAGGCGTTCCGCGCCGAGGGGCTCAAGGTGGGGCTGTACTATTCGATCATCGACTGGCACCACCCGGACTATCCGCACTATGGCGACCAGCAGCACCCGATGCGCGACAACGAGGCGTACAAGGGCAAGCAGCACGACTTTGACAATTATCTGAAGTACATGCACGGCCAGATCGAGGAGCTGTGCACCAACTACGGCAAGATCGACATCTTCTGGTTTGACTTTTCCTACGGCGACCTGCGCGGCGAGGCATGGAAAGCCACCGAGCTGATGCAGATGATCCGCTCGCACCTGCCGGACGTGCTCACCGACAACCGCCTGGAGGTGTCCGGCGAAGGCTTTGGCAGCCTGGCATCCGCCAACCCCACCCCCTACAGCGGCGACTTTGTCAGCCCCGAGCAGATCATCCCGCCGGAGGGCATTGTCGATCACGCCGGCAACCCGGTTACCTGGGAAGCGTGCATCACGCTGAACAACAACTGGGGCTACCACGCCACCGACAACGACTACAAGCCCGCGCCCATGGCGGTGCGCAAGCTGGTGGAGTGCGTGTCCAAGGGCGGCAACCTGCTTTTGAACGTAGGACCCGATGCCCGCGGCAACATCCCGCCCAAATCGGTGGAGATCCTCAAGGAAGTGGGCAAGTGGATGCATCTGAACGGCGAAAGCATCTACGGCTGCGGCATCGCCGACATTGAAAAGCCCGACTATGGGCGCGTCACCCGCAAGGGCAACACGCTGTACTACCACGTGACGGACAACCCGATCGGCTTTGTGCCCCTCACCGGCATCGCCGCTGACAAGGTCAAGGCTGCGCGGCTGCTGGCCACTGGCGCGGAACTGCCGGTCGAGAAAAACTGGATCACCAACAACTATCCCGACCTGGCGTTTGTGTCGCTGGGGCCCAGCCCCGTGCTGCCGGACGAAACTGATACCGTGATCAAGGTGGAACTCTCAGAGTAAAAGGAGCGGCACATACATGAAACGACCCCTGCTGATCTGCCTGGCCGCGCTGCTGGCGCTGGCCCTGTTCCCCGCCCATGCCCAGGAGGGCACGCTGATCCCCGGCGCACTCCAGCGCGATCTGCCCATCGTGGTGGTGGGGGAGCGGGCGGAAACGCCCGGCATCAGTCTGACCACCGGTTTGCCAACCACGGAAGCCTTTGTGCCCATCGTGGTGGTGCTGGACAATGAAGCCCCGGCGCTTCCGCACTGGGGCGTTCAGGATGCCGATGTGATCTACCAGGTGCCCAACGCCGGCGGCGGGGCCACCAAGCTGCTGGCGCTGTTTGCGTACAATGCGCCGGAACTGGCCGGCGGCGTGCGCTCTGCGCGCACCCCGTTTGTGGATGTCGCCTTAAGCTGGGGCGCAGGCTTCTCCTACTGCGGCAGCCCGGGGGCAGAGAAAAATGAGGCAGCCAACGTGCCCAAGCTGGTGCGCGAAAGCGGGCTGAACCGGGCGGGGCTCAACTTTGACTTGATCGGCAACAACAACTACTCCAGCCTCATGCCCGGCAAAGCGCCGCCGCACAACCTGTCCGCGCACGTCGCCCAGATGCGGCAGATCCTGGTGGACGCGGGGCATGTGTTTGCGCCGCGCGGGTTCCTTTTCTCAAGTGCTCCGCTCACGTCCGGCGTACCTGCCAGCGGGATCACCATCCTGCACTACGGCGAAACCAAAAAGCCGCGCTCCTATGAGGAGAGCGACGCCACGTTCACCTATAACGAAGCGAAGAATGCCTACCTGCGCACAACCATCCGCGGCCCCTATGTGGACAAAAACGCGCCGGACACGCCGATTCCATTTGCCAATGTCATCATCCTGCGTACGCCGTTTTCCTATGAGCATGGCAACTATGTGGTGCTCAACGAAATGGTGGGATCAGGCGCTGCGGACATCTTCACCAACGGCCGCTACATCGCCGGTGGCTGGACGCGCGAACAGCAGGACGCGCCCACCATATTCCTCAACGACCAGGGCGGAGAGATGGCGCTGGCGCCAGGCAAAACGTTCATCGTGATCACCAATGACGTGACCGAGGTGACCTACCGCTGATCATCCCGCGTGCTGTACTGAAGGACTCTTAAGATCAGCTCCCTGGGGATTTCCTCGCCCAGCGGCAGCTGGAATGCGCCCTTGCTCATCTTGTAGCGGGGCGCGATTTCATCATGGAACGCCGTTATTGCCTGCGGGCCGGGGTAGATGCCCACATGGTTTTTGTGCGCCGCATAGTGGAACACGTAGCCGTTGTACAGCGCATACGACGGCATGCCCCAGCTGATTTTCTCGTTTGCGTTGGGCAGCGCTTCTTTGACCAGTGCGCGCAGGGCGCGCAGCATGTCCGCCTGCGGCCCCTCGTATTGGGCGATATAGCGGTCGACCTCATTGGTCGGCATGGGTATGTCCCCTTTCTATCCCAGCGCGATGGTGCGGGTGGCGATTTTCTCCACAAAGCGGCGGTCGTGCTCCACGAACACGATGGCCGCGTCGGTTTCGGACAGCATCTCTTCGATCTGCTCGCGGGATTCCACATCGATATAGTTCAGCGGCTCGTCCCAGATGTACAGGTGCGCTCTTTGCGCCATCGAAGCCGCAAGCACCAGCTTTTTCTTCTGCCCCATCGAAAAGCCGCGCGCGTCGCGCTCAAACGCCTCGCGCGGGAAATCGAACTTGCGCAGCATCGTCAGAAAATACGTAATGTCCAGCCCCAGCGCCCTCGCCATGTCATACGGCGTGCCGTGCACATGCTCGGCCGACTGGGGCATATAGGAAATCACCAGGTCGCTGGCGCGGTGGATGCGCCCGGCAAAGGGCAAAAGCTCCCCGGTCATCAGCTTGAGCAGCGTGCTCTTTCCCGAGCCGTTGGGCCCGGTCAATGCCACGCGCTCGCCGCGAGCAATGCGCAGCGACAGGTCGGTAACCACCGGGGCGGCCGCGTCATACCCGGCGGTCACATCGGTCATGCGCAGCAGCGTGTCCAGCGGATGAGTCAGTGGGTGCAGCGAGATGGGCGCGGTGTATTCCAGGTTTTTGAGCAGCCCTTCCTTTTCCTCGATCTGCCGGTCAATGCGCGCGCGGATGGTCAGCGACCGCTTCATCATCTTGGCGGCTTTGTGCCCCACATACCCCTTGTCATACAGGCCGCTGCCCTTTTTGGTGGCCTCCACCCGGTCGCTCCACTGGGCTTTCTGGCGGCTGGATTCCCGCAACCGGCCGATGTCGTGCGTCAGCTTCTCGTTCTTTTCGCGCTCGAAATCGTCCTGCATCTGCTTGTTGCGCCGGTAGCTGGAGTAGGTGCCCTGCTCCACGCGCACATCGGTTTTCTGCAGCGCCACGATGTGATCCAACGATTTGTCCAGAAACGCGCGGTCGTGCGACACCAGCAGAAAGCCGCTTTTGCGCGCCAGATACTCCGCCGCGATGTCGCGCCCGGCCATGTCTAGGTGGTTGGTGGGTTCGTCGATCAGCAGAAACCGGTTCTTGCGCAAAAACAGCGCGCACAGCAACATCCGCGTGCGCTCGCCGGGGCTGAAGGAGGAGAACGGGCGGCTCAGTTCCGCCGGGTCCACCGCCACGCGGGACACCTCGCGGGCAATCAATTCATTGATGACATAGCCGTCGCTGGCGCTGTATTCGTGCTCGATCTGCCCCCAGGCTTCAATGGCCGCTTCCGTTTTTTCCAGCAGCAGCCGCTCCATCTGCGCTTCCCACGCGTCAAACGGCGCCACCGCGTTGCGCAGCACAGCAAGCGCCGACAGCGTTTCATCCACCGCGAATGGGAATAAATCAAACGCGACCGACGCCACAATCTCGCCCGCGCCCACCAGTTGCCCGGACAGCAGCCGCAACAGCGTGGTCTTACCCCGCCCGTTGCGCCCCACCAGCCCCAGGCGCCAGTCGGTGTCCATGGAAAACGTAAGGTCGGTAAAAACCGGCTCATAGCTGCCGGGATAGGTGAACGATAGTTGGTTGACCTGGATTACAGACATACTGCCCCCATGCGTCCGCGCCGGAAAAACCGGTCCGGGAAGAGGCTTTTCGCCTCACATCAGTTGGGGGAAATGTACATCACAGGTCTCCTCTCACGTATTGGGTCCAGTATAGGGGACGGGGAGCGGGGGCGTCAACATGCGTTGGGCAAGCATTGTTTACGACCCCGTCGACTTGTACTTCCGAAGTCCGAACCGCCACAGCCCGTACGCCGGGAACAGGAACAGCAGGCTGATGACCGGGGTGAACATGTGCAGGGGGCTGGTGGAGCGGCCGGTCAGGTACAGCAGCGGGTAGAACTGCACCAGCGCCAGCGGGATCACATAGGTCAGAAACCGCAGGATGTCATTGCCGTAGATCGAGAAGGGGTAGGACCCAAACTCCCGGCCGCCGTCGGTTAAGATGTTCATAAACTCCAGTCCCTCCAGCGTGAAGAAGCTCAGCGCCGCGTACACCACGAACAGCGCAAAGAACAGCAGCGCTCCGCAGATCACCATCAGGGCAAGCGTGAGCACCTTGTCCGGCGTCCACGCCACGCCGCTTGTGGGCAGCGCGTAGGCAAACACCAGCAGCGCCTGCACCACGCGGCCAAGACGGGTCAAATCCATCTGGGACACCAGCACCTGGAAGATCAGCCCGCGCGGACGCACCAGCGCGCGGTCAAACTCGCCGTTGCCGATCATCACCGGGAAGCGGTCAAAGCCTCGGCCAAAGGTCTCGGCCAGCGTAAAGGCCATCAGCATGACGGCATAGCACAGCAGCACCTCGGAAAACGTAAAGCCATCCACCTGGTTGAAGCGCGCAAACAGGAACGCGATGCTGATCACCGCGGCAAACGCCACCAGAAACTGCCCCACAAACAGCATGACGAAGTTGCCCTTGTACTGCATCTGGCTTTTCATGTGCATGGAGAAGTACGAAAAATACAGCCGCATGCTACCCTCCCTGCACGATGACGCGCTTGAGCTGCCTGTCCATCCACCACCGCCCGAGCTGCACCAGCACCAGAAGCCAGAATGCCTGCAACGCGATGCCGGTCACGGCGTCCGCCCCCGCAATGTGCCCCGAGTACAGCCGCAGCGGCAGGTTGTGCATGGCGGCGAACGGCAGCAGGTTCAGCACGTCCTGCAGCGCCTGTGGATAAAATGGAAGCGGAATCGTAAACCCGCCCAGCAGGTCCATGGCCGCCGCCACCATGACGCGCAAGCCCATGATGTTCAGCAGCCTGAAGTTGGCGATGTACACCAGCATGGTCAGCGACGTCACCACGCACACCGACAGTACCGTGGACAGCGCAAACAAGGCCAGCGAAAGCACGCTGTGCGGCGGGTGCAGGCGCAGCGGCTCGGGCAGAAAATAGGCAACGATCAGGATCGGCGCGCAGCGCAGCGCGGCGCGCGCCACCCTGCGCGCGATCGTGGTGCTGAACCAGCGTGCGTACAGGTCCACCGGCCGCACCAGGTCATAGGCGATGTGGCCGCCGCGCACGGACTCGATGATGTCCGGGTCATAATCCCACATGATGTACAGCGCCAGAAAAGCCTGCAACAGCCATACATAGTCCGCCGTCTGCGCAAAGCTCATCGGGAAGGCGGCCGGGTTGGTGTTGTAAAACGCGCGCAGCGCCAGCAGGTGCATGAACCCCCATGCGTACTGCGTGGCCAGCCCCGCCAGCGCCGCCGTGCGGTACTGTAGGTTGTGTAGAAAGCGGATCCGGAACAGCGACAGGTACGCGCTCATATCTGGTACGCCTGGTAGAGGCTGGCCACCATTTCCTCAGCGCTGACCGATGCCATCTCAATGTCGGTGACCTCCACCTGGGCGGAGATCTGCGTGATGGCTTGCGACACGTTGAGCGTGTCCGTGTCCACCGCCACCGTCAGCCGCCCGGCGGTCTGCTCCCTGACGGTCATGCCATGGCCGGGCAGGGGCGCGCTGTCGCCCGCGTAGGTGAATGTCAGCGTCTTGCCGGTGCCGGCGTGCGCCTTGAGGTCGGCCATGCCCCCGTCCAGCAGGATGCGCCCTTTGCCGATCAACAGAATGCGCTGTGCCAGCGCCTCAATGTCCTGCATGTCGTGGGTGGTCAGCAGCACCGTGGTGCCCCGTTCCTGGTTCAACCGTTTGATAAAACCGCGCACCGCCAGCTTGCTCACCGCATCCAGGCCGATCGTGGGCTCGTCCAGGAACAGGATGCGCGGCGCGTGCAGCAGCGAGGCCGCCAGCTCGCACCGCATCCGCTGCCCCAGGCTCAAGGAGCGCGCTGGGGTGGCAAGCAGGTCGCCCAGCTGCAAAAGTTC
The DNA here is from genome assembly GCA_019137115.1 of Bacillota bacterium. Taxonomy (GTDB): domain Bacteria; phylum Bacillota; class Clostridia; order Christensenellales; family Aristaeellaceae; genus JAGVSV01. The sequence goes on along the minus strand of JAGVSV010000112.1, from coordinate 11,749 downwards.
CGTCAGCTCGGAAAGCCGCGCGCGGAAATCGGCTTTGTCCACGCGGTAGATGTCGCGGATCAACTCCATGCTGTCGCCCACCGGTACGTCCCACCACAGCTGGCTGCGCTGGCCGAACACCGCGCCGATGTGCTGCACGTGTGCAACGCGCTCCAGCCACGGCACGCGGCCGTCGATCACGCAGGTGCCGCTGTCCGGCGTGAGCACCCCGCACATCACCTTGATGGTGGTGCTTTTGCCCGCGCCGTTGGGCCCGATGTACCCCACCATCTGCCCGTCGGGGATGGCAAAGGTGACGTCCGTCAGCGCGTGGATGACCTGATGGTCGCGCCTAACAAACGCCCGGACCGCGCGCGACAGCCCCGCCCCCCGGCGGGCCACCCGGAACTGTTTGCAGATGCCGTTCAGCTCAATCATCTGGCCTCCCGCCCATTTCATGGCACGCAAAAAACAGCGCAAAAGGCATATGCTGCCGCGCTTTTCAGGGCATTATGAGGGCATGGTGCGCCGCTTGTCAACCCCGCTACACGTTGCCCACCAGCACCCGGTTGAGATGGTGCTGCGCGACTTTTTGCAGCGCGTACAGCGTGTTGACCGGTGTGACGGACTGCTCCCGCGCGTTGCGCCGCGGGAAGAACCGGTTGATGTGCAGCGGGATGTCCGGGTCAACCGACGCCACCCATCTGGCCAGCGCGTCCATTTCCCCGGGCGTGTCGTTCTCCCCGGGCACCACCAGCGTGGTCAGCTCCACATGCGCGCCTTGGGCCGCAGCCATGATAAAGCGCTGCACCGTGGGCAGATCGCCGCCCAATCGTTTGTACCAGCCCTGCGTAAACCCCTTCAGGTCGATGTTGTACGCGTCCACCAAGGGGAACAGCCCGGGCATCGCTTCGGTGCAAAAGTTGCCGTTGGTCACCACCACGCTTTTGAGGCCCTTCTGCTTGAGCAGCGCGGCGCATTCGACCACATATTCAAAACACACCAGCGGTTCGTTGTAGGTAAACGCAGCGCCGATGTTCCCGCGCGGCACCAACTCCTCCGCCATTTCCACCAGCTCCTGGGGCGGCAGTTCCCGCGTGGGCACGTCCTCCGGGCTCAAGCAGGAGATGCTGTCGTTCTGGCAGAAGAAGCAGTCCATGTTGCATCCGGCGCCGCCCACCGACAGCACCATGCTGCCGGGGTGGAAGTACGCAAGCGGCTTTTTTTCAATGGGGTCAAGCGCCAGCGATGTCACCCTGCCAAAGCCCACCGGCACGCTTTTGCCGCCCACATTGCGCCGGGCGCGGCAACGGCCCAGCGGCCCGCCCTCGACCAGGCGGCAATGATGGGGGCAAACCGGGCAGGTCAATGGTAGCGCACCACGCGGAAGCGTTGCAGTGCAATGGGTTCGTTGGGGCCAATGCCCGCCTTCCTTCGCGCGATGTCCACCTGGTCTTCCACCGTATCCACGCCGTCCAGGTTGGGCAGCAGCAGCCCGCGCCGCCGCCCGCGCGACACGATGACGCCGTAATGGATTACGTCCAGCTCCTCGACGCCCTGGATGTCCTCCGGCTCGTCCAGCACGTCCACGGAGCACTCAATCCGGGGCAATTCAGACGCCCGCACCGGCGGGAAACGCGGGTCGTGCGCCGACGCGCTGACCGCGTTCTGGATGATCTCATCCGCGATGCAGGCCGTGGTGGGCGCGATGGTGCCGATGCACCCGCGCAGGTCGCCGTCCATGTGTAGCGTTACAAACACCCCTGCGCGCCGGTTGAGCAGTTCTTCGGGGAGATCCATCGGGCGCTCCAGCTGCTTCCCAGTGCGCACATGATGCTCGTAGGAGGCGATGGCCAATGCCACCTGGGGGCTGTGACCGTTCATGTGTTTCCCTCCTGTTTCTTCAAAAATTGCCGTGCGTCATCCCGCGCGCCGGGCGTAAACAGGCACACGCCGTAGCCCACGCCCGTCACGTCCTGGTAGGACAGCGCCTGCGCTTGTACCGCGCGGCCGTCCAGGCACCCGGCCATGATGACAAAACTGCGCTGCCCGCATTCGCCGGCCTGTTCGCACAAATCCTCGGGCAGCGCCAGCAGCTCATCAAACGCGGCGCGCCCCAGGATGTCCATTACTTTCTGGTCGTACACGGGGCCTTCCTTCCGGAAACCATATGGCCCGGAGGGCTGCAGGTAATGTGACAGATCGCCGCTGGCCACCACGCACGCGCGGCGCCCCAACGCCGCAACCGCGTCCGCCATCATCTGCCCCAAACCGTAGTGCATCGCGTACGACAGGCCGGACAACCCCACCCGCAGCAGCTTGAACGGCAGCGTGCCCCTGGCGGCTTCGTTCAGGAAATACAGCGGCACCATCGTGGCATGGTCCAGCGCCGGCGCGCGCTCGCCCTGCGTTCCGGCGGGAAAGCCGGTCCTGTCGGCAGCATCCCCGATGTGCCGCGCCAGTTCCTGGTCGTACGTCACGCGCAAGCGCACCTGCCCTGCGCCAAACTGGCGCAAGTCCCCGGACGCTTCGGCGCCCGGCGAAATGTGGAAATAATCGCCGTACATCGTGGCGTGCGGCGAGAGCACGATCACCGTGTCGGGCTTGGCGTCCACCACAAAGCGGGCGGCTTTTTCGTACGCTACCGTTGTGGGCGTGATCTGCGCTTCCTGTCCGCGCCCCACCGCGGGCACGATCAGCGGCGGGTGCGGCACCACTACGGCATTGACAATGCCGGTCGCATTCATCTCATTACTGGTCAAAGGGTCTGTCCTCCATATGTTCCTGCCGCAGCATTTCCTCGCGGTAGGCGTGCAGCAGCGCTTCCATCTCGTCAATCCGCTGGCGGATGCGCTTGCCTTCGTCGGTGTCGCCCACCATCAGCCGTTCGGGCAGGTTTTCAATGATCAGGCTGTGGGAGCGGATGTCCGTGTTGCCGCTGATGGCCTCGGCGCGCGAGGTGAACGGCTCGTGCGAGGCGATGCGGATGCCATGGGACGAGAAGAACATCGTGTACCCGGCGATGCCGGTGGTCTTCTGGTAGGCCCGGCTGAAACCGCCGTCAATCACGATCAGCTTGCTGTCCGCCTTGCGCGGGTCTTCGCCCTTGGCCGCCTTCACCGGCACATGGCCGTTGATGATGCGGCTCCATGGCTTGTCCAGATCAAACTCCTCAAAGATGCGCTGGATAAAATCAGGCTGGTCATACAGCCGGTAATAGGCGTTCTGCGGCTCCTGCCAGGTTTTTGTGTCCGTCAGCAGCGCGCGCTCAAACGTGGCGATGTGCGCGCGCCCGAAGGACGGCGAGTTGCGCCCGCACCACATAAACCACAGGAAGTCGCGCCCCGCCCGGCGCAGCTCGCTGTTCTCCGGCGCGAAATAGCCGTGGCGCGCCATCGTGTCGCAGTAATCCAGCAGCGCCTTGCCCTTGTATGTTTTGCCCTCGAACGTAAGCGGCATGAACGTGCCGTCCTCGTTGGCAGGGATGCAGCCGTGGTACAGCAGGTTGCCGTTGTAGGAAAGGTATACCGACCCAATTTTATACAGGTGCCGGGCGTGCTTCTGCAGCCGCCCGCTGCGGCGGAAGGCATCCACCAGCTGCCCGATCAGCGCGTATTCGGCGTTGGTCAGTTCGTTGGGGTCGTCCGGGTTGACGGTCGGGAAGTCCCTGTCGCGCAGGGGGTGGGCGACGCCGTCCACCGTGTAGGTATGTTCTTGCCAGTTCACCCGCGACAGCACGTCCCGGTCGCCCATGTCATACTCCGGCCTGCGCTTGACCAGCGCCCCCTCCAGCTTGTACTGGATCACCGAGATCGCCTTGTGCATGCGGGCATACAACGTTTTGTCCTGCGGCATGTACAGCTCGCTGGGGATTTGGCGGGGGTTGAACACGCTGGCGTCATCGTAGGTGTTTTCCGCAAACAGCGCCAGCGGCAGCAGCGTGATGCCATAGCCGTTCTCCAGCATGTCCAGGTTGTCGTACTGGATGCAGATGCGCACGGCGTTGGCCACGCAGGCGGGCGAACCGGCCGCCGCGCCCAGCCACAGCACGTCGTGGTTGCCCCACTGGATGTCGGCGCTGTGGTAGGTCATCAGCGCGTCCATGATGGTGTCGGCGTGCGGCCCGCGGTCATACAGGTCGCCCACCACATGCAGCCGCGCCACCGCCAGGCGCTTGATCACCGCGCACAGCGCCATGATCAGCTGCGGGGCGGAGCCGGTGTCAATCACGCTGTCCAGCAGGCTCTGGTAATAGGTCTCCTGGTTGACCATCTCGCGGCCGGAGAGCAGCTCCTCCAGCAGATAGGCATACGCCTCCGGGAACGTGGCGCGCACATACCGCCGGGAATACTTGGAGGCCGTCTCCTGCGCCACGCCGATCAGCTGCTGCAGCGCCTGGGCGTACCACGCTTCCGGGTTGCTGTCGTTTTCATGTTCAGTGATTTTTTCGTACGGGTAATAGATCAGCGACGCCAGCGCCTGCATCCCGTGCTCATCCAGCTCGTTGCCCAGCGCCGTTTCCATCTTTTCAAGGATGATGCCGCTGGCGTTGTTCAGGATGTGCAAAAAAGCCTCGTCCTCGCCATGGATGTCGCTGACATACAGCTCGGTGCCCTTGGGCAGGTTGAGCATAGCTTTCAGCCGGATCAGCTCCGCGCCCGCCAGCTCCTCGCTGGGGAACTGCAGCGACAGCAGTTGAATATAGCGTTTGTCCATGTGATCACCGCCCGTTTGTTCCATTTCCGGGTCCAGCGTACCACCTGCATGGAAAAACCTCAAGCGCAATGGGTGAAAACGTCGTCAGTCCGGCGGATGTTTGAGCAGCGTTTTGCGCTGCTTCCAGTCAGGCAGCACGCCTTGCACCACGGCATGAAAGGCGGGGGAATGGTTCAGGTGGATCAGGTGCGCCAGCTCGTGCACCACCACGTATTCAACCGCGGCGTCCGGGTACTGGAACAGCCGCCACGAAAAGCACAGCGCCCCCTTGCTGCTGCAGCTGCCAAAGCGCTTCTCCGCGCCGGTTATCGTCACTTTCGTGGGCGCAACGCGCATCTGGCTGGCGTATTGCGCCAGCAGCCCCGGCAGCATGTCCCTGGCCTTTTTGCGCATGGCCATTTCGTGCTCTACGGAATATGCAGGGCGCGGCCGCGCCATGACGGCCAGCTTGCCGCGCACCCACGCCGATTTACTGATCACAAACGCGTCAATCTCTTCGACCGGCATGCGCCGCGGAGCGCGCGCCTGCACCCTGCCCTCGGGCGCCACCATCAGGCACAGCGTTTTGCGGTCGGAGCGCGCCAATTGATACAAAATCCCGCCTGCGGTGCGGGTTACGGGGATGGGCGCGGCCCTTTTCATTTGCGGCGCGACAGACGCAGGGAGTCCGCGATGCCGTAGATCACCTTGCCCAGCGCGTTGCTGCGCTTGCGCACGGCCACCGCGGCGTCCAGCGCGTGGCGCCGGTAGGTCAGGTTGTCCGGGTCGCGCTTGACGGCTTCCCGGAAACTCTGGTGCGCGGAATCATACTGGTTGAGCTTGGTTAAGATACGTCCGTTCAGGTCATACCACTGGCTGTCGCGCCCGTCGGCGCGCCCCAACTGGCTCAGGGCGGATTCATATTGTTTCTGGGTCAGCAGCCGCTCAGCGGACGTTTTGGCCTGCGCCAGCGGCATTTTCTGGAACTTCGGCTTGCGGTTGGCGGCTGAAGCCAGCGCTTCTTTGTAGGCCAGGTTCAGCGCCACCATGCGGCGGTGCGCCTCGTCCTGCTCATGCGCGTCGGCAAACAGGTCGGGGTGGCATTGCTTGGCGCGGTGGTGATAGGCGGCTTTGACCTGATTGGTGTCGGCATCCTCCGCCACGCCCAAGATTTCATACGCTGTGGACATGGCCGGGTTACTCCTCCACCGTGGTGCGCGTGATGTCGGCACCCAGGGCGTTCAGCTTCTCCTCCAGCTGCTCATACCCGCGGTCAATGTATTCCACATGGTCCACTTCGGTGGTGCCGCGCGCCATCAGGCCCGCGATCACCAGCGCCGCGCCGCAGCGCAGGTCAGAAGCTGACACCTGCGCGCCCCGCAGCTGCGTGACGCCCTCGATGGTGGCCACATTGCCCGAGATGCGCACCAACGCGCCCATGCGTTCCATCTCCTGCAGGTGCTTGAAGCGGTTGCTGAAGATGTTTTCGGTCACCACGCTGGTGCCCTTGGCGCGGGTTAAAAGCGCGCTGATCGGCTGTTGCAGGTCGGTGGGGAAGCCGGGGTACTCCTGTGTGGATATCTGCAAATTGCGGTGTATGTCGCCAAACTGCACACGGATCACGTCGTCATCGGTGGTGACCTTGACGCCCATTTCCAGGAGTTTGGCCGTCAGGGCCTCCATGTGGGTGGGGATGGTGTCGCGGATGACCACATCCCCGCGCGTGGCGGCCGCCGCGATCATCAGCGTGCCGGTCTCAATCTGGTCGGGGATTACCGTGTAGATGCCGCCGCGCAGATGCCCGCGCCCCTCAATGCGGATGGTGTCCGTGCCCGCGCCGCGCACCCGCGCGCCGATGGAGTTTAAAAAGTTGGCCACGTCCACCACATGCGGCTCCCGCGCCGCGTTGGACAGCACCGTGTTGCCCTTGGCGCGCACGGCCGCCAGCATCGCGTTGATCGTGCCGCCCACGGTGACCAGGTCAAAGTTGATGCGCGTGCCCACGGGGTTGCCCTTTAACGCCAGCGCGCCGCCGGTGTCGCTCACCTGCGTGCCCAGGGCCGTAAATGCCTTGCGGTGCTGGTCAATGGGGCGCGCGCCGATGTCGCACCCGCCGGGCAGTGGCACATTGGCCTCGCCCAGGCGACCGAGCAGCGCGCCCATAAAATAATAGCTGGCGCGCAGTTGACGCGCCAGATCATAGCTTACCGTGCAGCTGCTGACGGTTCTCGGGTCGATGACCATCAGCCGCTCGGCGGGTTGATAGCTGACCTCCGCCCCCAAAGAGCGCAGGATGGTTTCAAACACATGGATGTCCTGGATGTCCGGCACGTTTTCAATCGTGCAGGGGCCGTCGGCCAGCAGCGCCGCGGGGATGATGGCAAGCGACGAGTTCTTGCCGCCGGAAACGCTGGTTTCCCCTTTGAGCTGCTTTTCGCCCACGATGACCAGTTTCTGAACCGTCATTAAATCCCCCCTTTACGGCCATGCGGATTATAACATGGGCACTTTGGCGTGTAAAGTTTAGGTAAAGCCAATGAAAACAAGGGGAAACCGGGGAATCTATACGGCGAAAATAAGCAATTTGATGAACAAAAAGCCCGCCGTGCTTGTTGCCTGCGGCTGGCGACGATCCCTTGATCAGATCAGCTCGGCTTCCAGGCGCACGCCCCGCCCGATGATGGTCAGGTCGGCGACGTTGGCAATCTCGCCTTCAAACGCCTGGTCAAAGGTTTGCAGCATGACCTGGAAGCGCGGCATCACCTTGATCACGCGCAGCATTTTGCCGATGGGCGTTTCCAGCAGCATCAGCGCGCCGTCCACGGGCGCGGTGGCCGGCACGATCAGCACCAGGTCGCCCCGCTGCACGCGGAAACCGCGCATGGCGTTGTCCGGCGCCGAAAAATAGAACACCTTGTCCGCCGGCGCGCCCTCGATCTTGCCGTCATTGACCGGCAGCAGGCGGTGCGATATCTCTTTCATGACCGCGTTGTACACCGGCACATGCTTGAGCACCGAGCTCAACGCGTCCAGCCAGATCGAGCCGTCGATGCCGCTTTTGTCGTCCGTGGCGGCACCTTTGCTGTCATCCCTGGGCACGGGCTTCTTCATCGCCTGTTGCACGCGCGGCAGCGCGCTTTGCAGATCGACCGTGGAGGCGATGTCGTCCAGCGTAAAGTCCGCTTCGGTCTGTTCCTTCATGCCCATGCTGCGCAGAATTCGCCGGGCCTGGTCATCGGCGATGATGCGCTTGCCGGACTCCACCTCCAGCAAATACTTGTCGCTGATCCCGCACTTGCGGGCCACCTGTTTGGCGGTCAACCCCTGGCGTGTGCGCTCCAGGTGGATCAAATCCCCTAATCTGCTCATCAAAGGCCCCTTCCGCGCGCCGTTGCGCGCCCTGTCCTTGCGCATATCATCCGGCATGGCAGGCGTGTTGTCAATGGATTGGGCACCGGCGTTAGCACTCGGGCGCGGAGAGTGCTAAAATCTCGTTGCATTTGGGTTTGGGGGATGATATACTGGCGTTGACTATATACGGGCCTGCCCGTTGGAGGAAGTATGAGCAACCAGGACGTCATCAAAAAAGGCAGCATTTCGATCGCTGCCCACAACATCATGCCGGTCATCAAGCGCTGGCTGTACTCGGACAAGGACATTTTCATCCGCGAAATGGTGTCAAACGGCACCGACGCCATCACCAAGCTGACCATGCTGGGCAAAGGCGAGGGCGAGGACCTGCGCGTGACCGTGACGGTGGACAAGGAAGCCGGGGAACTGCGCTTTGACGACAATGGCATCGGCATGACCGCCGAGGAAGTGGAAAAGTACATCAACCAGGTGGCGTTTTCCAGCGCCGAGGATTTCCTCAAAAACTACACCGGTGAGGACAAGTCCGGCATCATCGGCCATTTTGGCCTGGGCTTTTATTCGGCGTTCATGGCGTCCGACTTGGTCACGATTGACACCCTCTCCTGGCAGGAGGGCGCGGAGCCTGTCCGCTGGGAAAGCCGCGACGGCATGGAATATGAGATGTCGCAGGGCACGCGCCAAACGCGCGGCACGGTGATCACGCTCCACATCGCCGAGGAGGAAAAGGAATTCCTGGAAGGCCACCGCGTGCGCGAAGTGCTGGACAAGTACTGCGGCTTTATGGCGGTGCCCATCTATCTGGTCGACCTGGAAGCCATCAAGCGCGCCGAGGAAGCCGAGGAAAAGCGCAAGCAGGAAAAGGCCGACAGGAAAGCCAAAAAGGCCGCCGAAAAGCAGGCGAAAAAGGACGCCAAGGCAGCCGAAACCGCCGAACACGACCACGAACACGACCACGAGCACGACCACGCCGACAGGGACATGGACGACGCCGACTTGGACGTTGACATGGACGCGGACGCGCTGGCGGAAATGGACAAGCCCATCAACGACACCTCCCCGATCTGGCTGAAAAACCCGCGCGATGTCACGGATGAGGAGTACAAGGACACCTACCGCAAGGTGTTCCACACCTTTGAGGACCCGCTGTTCTGGGTGCACCTGAACGTGGAGTACCCGTTCAACCTGAAGGGCATCCTCTACTTCCCGCGCATCCGGCACGATTTCTCGGGCCAGGAGGGCGAGATCAAGCTGTTCAACCGCCAGGTGTTTGTCGCCGACAACATCAAGGAGGTCATCCCCGAGTTCCTGCTGATCCTCAAGGGCGTCATCGACTGCCCCGATCTGCCGCTGAACGTGTCGCGCTCGTTTTTGCAGAACGACGGCTATGTGCGCCGCATCTCCAACCACATCGCCAAGAAGGTGGCCGACCGGCTGACCGGGCTGTACAACACCGAGCGCAAGACCTACGAAGGCTACTGGGATGACATCCACCCCTTCATCAAATACGGCTGCATCCGCGACCGCAAGTTCTTTGACGCGGTCAAGGATGCCCTGCTGATGAAGACCACGGCGGACGAATACCTGACGTTTGACGAGTATAAATCCCGCAACGAAGGCAAGACCGAAAAGAAGGTCTACTACACCACGGACGCCAACCGCCAGGCCGCCAGCGTGGCGCTGTACACCGCGCGCGGCATAGACGTGGTGGTTATGGACACGCTGATTGACGTGAACTTCATGTCCTTTATCGAGTATTCGGGCGTGGAGGCCACGTTTGTGCGGGTGGACAGCGATGTGAGCGGCCTGACCGAAACCAGCGACGAAGGCAAGGACTTGGATGCCGACACGCTGCAGACCATGTTCCGCGAGGCGCTGGACATGAAGGAGCTGGACGTCAGGCTCGAGGCGCTGGCCGACCGTGACCTGCCCGCCATGGTCACGCAGGAGGAGCAGATGCGCCGCTTCAAGGACATGAGCGTGGCCTACGGCCGCGAGTTCTCGATGCCCGACCGCTATACGCTGGTATTGAACCGCTTAAGCCCCGTCGTCCAGTCCCTGGCGCACATGAAGGAAGGCGATCTCTCCAACCTGCTCTGCCGGCAGATCTACGACCTGGCGCGCCTGTCCTCCCGGCCGCTGGAAGCCGACGACCTGAAAGCCTTCATCGCCCGCAGCAACAAGGTGCTCTCGGAAATGGTGGGGCACGGGGAGTAAGCGGCCCGGCGGTTACTTGCCCCCGGCTTTGATACGGGATATACTGTAACAAGCACAACCGATCTTAGGGAGGGTCATCGTATGCAGAAACGCGCATTGGGAAAGACCGGATATGATGTAGGGGCCATCGTGTATGGCGGCATTGTGTCCATGAACGACGGACAGGAAGCTTCCGACCGTTATGTGGCGTGGTCGATAGATCACGGTGTGAACTACTACGACGTGGCCCCCACCTATGGCGATGCCGAGGAAAAGCTGGGCCGCTCGCTGATTCCGTACCGCAAGGACATTTTGCTGGCCTGCAAGACCACGCAGCGCCTGAAGGCGGACGCCGAGAAGGAATTGAAGCGCTCGCTGGAGCTGCTGCACACCGATCATTTTGACGTGTACCAGCTGCATTCCATGACCACCCAGGAGGATATCGACAAGGCGTTCGGCAAGGGCGGCATCATGGAGATGGTCGTCAAGCTCAAGCAGGAAGGCGTGCTGCGCAAGGTCGGTTTTTCCGCCCACAGCGAGCAGGCCGCGCTCAAACTGCTGGAGATGTACGATTTTGACACCGTGCTGTTCTCGATGAACTGGATGCTGGACAAGAACGAGGGCATCGGCCGCGCGCTGGCGAAGAAAGCCCAGGAAAAGGGCTTTGGCCTGCTGGGCATGAAGTCCCTGATCGAGCGCGCATGGAAGAACGACGATGAAAAGGCGGCATCGCCCTACACCAAGTCCTGGTGCAAGCCGTTTGACGTCAGCCAGAAGGAACTGCGCGTGGCGGCGATGAAGTATTCCATCGAAATGGGCTCCGACGTGCTGGTGTCTCCCGGCAACTTTGAGAACTTCTCGTTCATGGTGGAGCACGCCGATGAGGTGCTCAAGCCCCTGACCGACGACGAGCGCAGGCTGCTGGACGCGCACTTCAAAAACGTGGCGGCATATCCGTTTTTTGTCAAGACCAACGGCGGCTGGGCCGCGTGAACCACACGCTACAATCGTTTATAAAACAAGGCCCGCGGCACATGCCGCGGGCTTTGTGATACACACAGGGTTTTGTTCAGCTCACCGGCCGGATCAGGATCAGCGGCGTCAGCTCGTCGCCCTGGCCGGAGGGGTTGTCGCGCATGGCGTCCTGGATCTGGTCATCCGTCAGCGGGAAGCCCCTTGATTTGGCCAGCTGGTCGCGCTGGATGTCGTTGGCGTCCATCAGCACCACGGGGATGCCGGTGTCGCGGGCAAGGTCATCGCACAGCTTCTGCGGTTCGTCCGGGTTGATCAGCGCCAGGTCCTTGTAGCGCTCAAAGCTGGAGCGGAAATAGAAGCCGTCAATGCCGCCCACGCCTTTGCCGCACACGCGGTAAAACACGCCCCTGACGCCAAAGGGCTTGGTAACGGCGGACAGCGCCGCTGCTGTCAGCACCCGGGGCAGGCCGCAGGTGTCGATGGTCAGCTGCATTTTGTACGGCTCGTGCATGCCCACGCCGGTGGAGTTGATGCC
>JAGVSV010000092.1 GCA_019137115.1 Bacillota bacterium | reverse complement strand
TTTACGGGCATGGGCGGATGTGCTATTGTATTTCTGCCTGCTTTAGGCTTATAAAATGCGAAGTCACAAGGATTTGGAGGTCTCGTGAACAGTTACAAGTATACAAAGCATACTTCGGTATCCAATTATGGTACTCCGGTACAGAAACGTGTGGCATGGGTGCTTGGGGTGCTGATGGCTGCGGCCATTGTGGTGTTGGGGTTGCTGTATGCCGGTGCCGCGCGGTATCAGTTTGTGGCAGAACAGCAACTGCAGAAACGCATCAACAGCGCGTCCATTGACGCGATTGAGCATGTGAACCGACTGACGGGTGGGGTACAATCTAATTCTGCGTCCCGGCTGGCGCAGGTAAGACAGCAAGTCTATTATATGGACCAGCTCAATGATCTGAGCATTGCCATCAAAGGCGAAGGCGGACGCCTGCTGCCAGACTCCGCCATCGCGCTACTGTATGAGGATATCGATACGTACGAACGGTTGTTACAGACGGCAACTTCATCCACACTGGACGCGCGTACCACGCTTTTGACGCACTTAACCGCCCTGCAGGAGCTGTTACGGACCGGTCGGGCGACTCAGTAGTTGATCGTTTCGGTGGCAATGCATAGATGGCCTTGCTGCTGCATCGTTTCCATCGCCGCGTCACGCATGCCGGTAGATAGGTACACGCCATACACCGCGCTGCCGGAGCCTGTCATCTGCGCGAACGTCGCGCCATGATCATACAGGCTTGTCACTGCCCGCCCGATGTCCGGGGCCAGGCGCGTTGCCGCTGCCTGCAGGCGGTTGGCTCTGGCGCTTTTGAGGGCAGCGAAGTTGCCCTGCGCCAACGCGGCGATGAATTCGTCCGCGTTCATGGTCGGTTCCGCGTCATCCGCTTTCAGTTCTCTGAACACGTCCCTGGTTGCCAGGGACGCCTCCGGCTTGATGATGATCATCGGGTAGGCAGGCAGGTCTGCCGAAACAGGCATAACCACCTCGCCAATGCCCTGTACCCGCTTTAACCCACCGGACAGGCAATAGGGGATATCCGCGCCGATGCGCGCGCCCATCGTGCTCAACTGCGCTTCATTTAGCTGGGTTTCCCACAACTGGTTCAGTGCGGACAAGGTAGCAGCCGCGTCCGCGCTGCCTCCGCCCAAGCCGGCGCCTGCGGGGATTCGCTTGCTGAGCACCATATCCGCGCCGCGCCGGCATCCGGTTGCGTCTTGCAGCGCGTACGCTGCTTTGAGCACCAGGTTGTCGTTCCAGGTAGGGATCATCCCATCGCCGTGCACAGTCAGCGTCAGTTGGTTGCTCTCGACGATGTCCAGCGTGTCGTGCAGCGACAGACGCTGGTTCATCATGTCCAGCAGATGGTATCCATCCGCCCGTTTCCCAACGACGTTCAGGTACCAGTTCAGTTTCGCGTATGCCTTACTCTGCATGGGGTTTTGCTTCGGCAGTGGCCAGCGTGAACTCAAACAGCGCGCCGGTATCCTGCGGTATGGCACGCAAATCCTGATGATGCCGGTCCAGGATCATTTTGCTGATCGCCAGCCCCAGCCCGGTGCCCTGCCCGGATATATGCGCTTTGTCCGCCTTGTAAAAGCGGTCAAAAATGTGGGGCAAATCCTCGCTGTGGATACCGGCGCCGGTGTCGCGGACCCGCACAAACACGTGCTCGTCCGTGCGCAGCGTTGACAGCGTGATGGTGCCGCCGGCCGGTGTGAATTTGATGGCGTTGTCGGCCAGATTGATCAGCACTTGCTCGATCTGATCGCGGTCGGCCAAGACATGACACTCCTCCTGGGCAAACGCGAACGCGAGCTCCAGTCCTTTGGCCTCCATTTCGGGGAGCTTGGTGATCATCACCACGCGGATTAGCTCGTTGATGTTAAACACGCGCAACACCGGCGCAGTATCCTGGCTTTCCAGGCGCGACAGGTTCAGAAGCTCCGATACCAGCTTCATCAGCCGGTCGGTTTCGTGTACCACGATCCCCAGATAATGCTGCTGATCCTTGGCTTCAATCGTGCCATCCAGAATGCCTTTCAAAAATCCGCTGATGCTGGTCATGGGGGAGCGAAGCTCATGGGATACATTGGCGATGAAATCGCGCCGCACCTGCTCGGTATCCCGCAGTTTGACTGCCATGGTGTTAAACGCGGTCGCCAGCTCGCGCATTTCCGCGGTGCCGGTTACCTCCACGCTCTGGCCAAAATCACCAAAGGGTAGCCTGCCGACGGCTGTCGCCATCTGCGAAAGGGGCCGGACAAAACGGCGGGCGAAGAAGTATACGATGATCGCCGCAATGCTCAGCGCCGCCAGTGCGGCTGCGGCCGATCGGGCGACAATGCCCGCATAGGATGCCTGGATCGTCTGCGCGGCGGTCTGGATATACACGGCGCCCGCCACCCTGCCGCCCACATACCACGGCACAGCGACCGTGAACATGGGCCCCGCGCGGCTTTGGGTGCGCACCACGACCTCCTGGCCGGTCAACACGGTTTGCAGGGTGCTGACCAGGCTCTCGGGGTCAAACGTGGTTGCCAGCTCCTGATGCTCCTTCAGTAGCGACAGGAAGTAGGCCACTGTTTCCCCGCTGCTGTCCACCAGCATGCAGTACGCAGAATAGTTGTCCTTCACATCCTGCAGCTTGCGCGCCAGCAACTCCCGCAGGGGATAGGTGCTGCTGGACAGCGAAAACGTCAGGCGCTGCGCCTGGGTGCTGCCGGACAGATAGCCAATGTCATAGGCCTGGCGCTTGAGCGCCTCGACCTTGTTATCGATCTGCGCGTCGCGCGCGGTGACATAAAAAACGCCGAACAGCATACCGACGCACAGCAGGATCACGATGATGAACACCGCCATGAGCCGGGAAAATGTGCTGCGCAGCATCAGTTATTGCACCTCAAACTTGTAGCCTACGCTCCACACCGTTTTGATTTGCCAGCCGTACTGATCGCATCCCGGCAGTTTTTCGCGGATGCGTTTGACGTGCACGTCCACCGTGCGGCTGTCGCCGAAATAATCAAAGCCCCACACTTTTTCCAGCAGCTGCTCCCGGGTGAACACCTTGTTGGCGTGTGATGCCAGGAAGAACAGCAGCTCCAGTTCCTTAGGGGGCATTTCCACCTTGCGGCCTTCATACAGGATTTCGTAGTTGTCCAGGTTGATCATCAGCCCGGGGAAGGAGATAGCTTTCTCGTTATCCACGTTGCCGGCGGCGCGGCGCAGCACCGCTTTGACCCGCGCGGTCAGCTCCTTGGGATCAAACGGTTTGGTGACATAGTCATCCGCGCCCAGCTCCAGCCCCAGCACCTTGTCGAATGTTTCGTCCTTGGCGGAAATCATGATGATGGGGATGCGGCTGATCTGCCGGATTGCGCGGCACACCTGCCACCCGTCCATACCGGGCAGCATGATGTCCAGCAACACCAGCGACGGGGGATTGGTGCGGAACGCCGCCAGCGCCTCGTCCCCACGCTGGCACGTCAGCACCTGATAGCCTTCCTTTTCCAGGTACAGCCGGATCAACTCGCCGATGTGCCGGTCGTCATCCACCACCATGATGGTCATTTTGTTCTCCATATTCGCCACCTTACTTGAGCGTCACGATCGAAACGCCGCTCTCGCCCTCGCCAAACTGCCCCAGACGCAGGCTTTTGACATGCGGGTGCTTTTTGAAGTGCTGCTGGATGCCGCCGCGCAGGGTGCCTGTGCCCTTGCCGTGGATGATGGCCACCTCGTGCAGCCCGGCCATCACAGCCATATCAAGGTACCGTTCACTTTCCGCCAGCGCTTCATCCAGCGCCATGCCGCGCACGTCGCATTCCAACGGGACAGTGCGCTCAGCCGCGCCGGTTTGTGTGCGGACGGTCGTTCTCTTCTTTTTGGCTTCTTGCTCCACCAGTTTCAGTTTGGACAGATGCACCTTCATTTTGATGATGCCCGCCTGCACCTGCACCTCACCCTTGGCATCGGGCACGGCCACAACCTGGGCGACGGTGCCTGTGTCCATAATCTGGACGCTGTCACCCACGTTTAGGTCCTTGGGCGGGGTGTGCAAGCGCAGCCCCTCATCGTCCGCGGGCAGTGCGAGGCTGTCATCCAGCACGCGCAGCCGGCGTGTCAGGTCCTGCGCCTCGGCGCTCAACTGCCCCGATTTTTTGACCGCGCGCAATTCCTCGATGATGGCCGCGCTTTCGCGGCGCGCCTTGTCCAGCACCTTGCGGGCGTCTTCCTTGGCCTTACGCATGGCACTTTCCTTGCCCTGCGCAATGTTGCGGTACAGTGCTTCGGCTTCGTTGCGCAGGCGCACGGTTTCCGCGCGCGCTTCCTCGGCAATCTGGCGTTCCTTTTCGGCCACCTGCCGATGGTATTCCGCGTTGGTCAGCACATCCTCAAACAGGATGGTCGACTGGCTCAACAATTCCTTGGCCGCATCAATCAGCGCGCTGGGCAATCCCAGCCTGCGCGAGATTTCAAAGGCGTTTGATTTGCCGGGCACCCCGATGGAAAGGCGGTAGGTGGGCCGGAGGGTGGCCACATCAAACTCCACGCTGGCGTTCTCCACACCCTTTCGGGAGAGCGCAAAGGCTTTCAGCTCGCTGTAATGGGTGGTCGCCACCGTCCGGATGCCGTGTTTGAGGAGACGCTCAAGGATCGCTTGCCCAAGCGCCGCGCCCTCCGTAGGGTCGGTGCCCGCGCCCAATTCGTCAAACAGCACGAGGTCATTGCGCTCCACATTGGCAAGGATTTCCACGATGTTGGTCATGTGGGAGGAGAAGGTCGACAAGGACTGTTCTATGCTCTGCTCATCGCCGATGTCGGCATATACCTCGTCAAAGACGGCGATCTCGGTGCCCAGGTTGCCCGGCACATGCAAGCCCGCCTGCGCCATCAAGGTAATCAGGCCAACAGTTTTGAGCGTTACGGTTTTGCCGCCGGTGTTGGGCCCGGTGATCACCAGCGTGGTGAAATCCTCGCCCATCCAGAGGTCACAGGGCACCACCGTTTCAGGATCCAGCAGCGGGTGTCGCACACGCACAAAGCGGATGCGGCCTTCGGCGTTCAACTTGGGCTCTATCGCGTTCATCCAGCGCGCCATCGCCCCTTTGGCAAAGGCGACGTCCAGCTTGGCCAGGTTTTCGATGTTTTCCGCCAGATCGTCCGCCGCTTCGGCGACATCGCCGGACAGCATCAGCAGGATGCGCTCGATTTCCTGGTGCTCCTTGGATTGCCACTGCTTCAGGTCGTTGCCGGCTTCCACCACGGACAGCGGCTCCACAAACAGGGTGGCGCCGCTGGCGGACTGGTCGTGCACCAGCCCGGGGATAAACTGCCGGTACTCCTGGCGCACCGGGATCACATACCGGCCGTTCCTTACCGTGACGATGGCATCCTGTAGGTATTTGCCGCTGCCGCCGCTGTGGATGATGCTCTGCAGTTTCTCCTTGACCCGGTCGTTGCACTGCCGGATGTGCCTTCGGATATCGGAAAGCTCCGGGCTGGCGTTGTCTGCCATCTCCTCCTCGGAGATAATCGCGTCGGTGATGGCGCGCGAAAGATCGGTGTGCGGCTCCAGGCGGGCCGCTATGCCGCGCAGGATGGGCGTGTTTTCCCTGTCGGTGACCAAGGCGCGCTTTGCCGCAGCCGCGGCCCTGGAACAATCAGCAATGTCCAGCAGCGTCCGCATGGACAGCGTCGCGCCCTTTTGTGCCAGGTTCAGCGGGCCGCGCACGTCGCTGAACGGGATCATCGGGCTGTCGCCACGGTAGGTGAGGATCACCATGGCTTCCTGCGTCTCCGCCTGCAGCTGGGCCACATGCGCAAGGTCGCTGGACACAGGCAATTGCAGGCACAAATCGTGCCCGATGTCCGTGGTGGCATGGGTGGACAGGATCTCGCGGATCCTGGGGAATTCCAGCAGGCGCAGCGCTTTGTTGTTCATGAAATCCTTCCTTGGTTGGTATGAGTCGCGGTCCGATCAAAACCATCACCCATCGTTGTTCCCGTCCGAGCAAAGACTAACAGCGTACGTAGCGTAGAGGTGCTTCCGCGTGGGGGAAAGCAACTCAAACGTTGGGGTCGTTTTTATCAACCAGCTGCATGCGCAGACGCTGGTTTTCATCCTGCGCCTGCACCAGTTCCTCGGCAAAGGATATCAGTGTCGTGACCGCGATGGCTTCCTGGCTTTGCAGGCGTGCCGCCATAGCGATCTCCTCCGAGCGCAGGGAAACCAATTTCGCCACGCGCTGCACATACGCCAACCCCCGGGCAGAGGAGACCGTATAGGTTTTTACGCCAATCCTTAAGGTGGCGGACTGCTTTTCCATGGGGATCCCTGCTTACAATTTGTTGAGCGTGATGGCCGGCAGATCGCCGTTCACTTCAATGGTGCGGATGCGCACCGGCGTGTTCGGCTTGTCGCTGCGGTCGCGCGGGGAAGCCACGATGCGGTCGGCCACGTCCATCCCTTCGGTCACGCGGCCAAACGCCGCATATGCGCCATCCAGATGGGGGGCGTCCGCCACCATCACGAAAAACTGGGAACCGGCCGAGTCCGGCCGCATGCTGCGCGCCATGCTCAGCACCCCGCGGGAATGCTTGATGCTGTTGGGGTGACCGTTTTGCGCAAACTCGCCCTTGATGGAATAGCCGGGCCCGCCGGTACCGATGCCCGTGGGACAGCCGCCCTGGATCATGAAGCCGGGAATCACGCGGTGGAAGGTCAACCCGTCATAGAAGCCTTTCCGCGCCAACTCGGCGAAATTGGCGACCGACTGCGGCGCAACGTCCGGGTACAACTCGCCCTTGATGATGCCGCCGTCTTCCATGGTCATGGTAAAGGTCAAAACCTGTGATTCGCTCATGCGTGTGCCTCCTTGCATTGATGCGATTTCATCATAGATAGTGGACTTTTGTTTGTCAACCAACAGTAACGGGGGCGCTAAACAGCCTTGCCGCAACCTTGACAGCGATACCCTGCCGCGCTATGATGCAGACCGACCGAATACCCCTTATCAAGAGTGGCGGAGGGACTGGCCCTGTGATGCCCGGCAACCAGCGGATGCCAAGGTGCCAAATCCAGCGGGCGGGCAACGTTCGTCCGGGAGATAAGTTCACGTAGCGCTTATCCTGAATAAGCGCTTTCTGATGGAAGGATGTTTGTTGAAGGGAATGTACGAAATGAAACGTGTGTATGCCTCCGAATCCGTAACCGAAGGCCATCCGGACAAGATGTGCGACCAGATCTCCGACGCCATCCTGGACGCCATCCTTGCAGACGACCCGATGGCGCGGGTGGCCTGCGAGACCTGTGCCACCACTGGTCTTGTGCTGGTGATGGGCGAGATTACGACCCAAACCTATGTGCCCATTGCGGACATCGCCCGTCAGGTCATCCTGGACGTAGGATATGACCACTCCGATATGGGGTTTGACGGGCACTCATGCGCGGTGCTGACCGCCGTGCACGAGCAATCCGCCGACATCAGCCAGGGTGTGAGCAATGCACAGGAAACGCGGGAGCAGGCGGGCGTTGATCAGCAAACCGGCGCCGGTGACCAGGGCATGATGTTCGGCTATGCCTGTAACGAAACCCCGGAGCTGCTGCCCATGCCCATCGCGCTGGCGCACCGCATGACCCGCCGGATGAGCGAACTGCGCAAGGATGGCACGCTGCCCTGGATGCGCCCTGACGGCAAATCACAGGTCAGCGTATCGTATGTAGACGGAAAGCCTGTCAGCGTGGACGCGGTGGTCGTATCCGCCCAGCACGCGGCAGAAGTCGATCAAACCACAATCCGCGACGCCATGATGGAGCTGGTCATCAAGCAGAGCGTGCCTGCACATATGCTGCACCCGGAGACCCGCTACTTCGTCAACCCCAGCGGGCGTTTTGTCATCGGCGGGCCGGCAGGGGACAGCGGGCTGACCGGGCGCAAGATCATTGTGGACACCTACGGCGGGTTTGTGCCGCACGGCGGCGGATGCTTCAGCGGCAAGGACCCCACCAAGGTCGACCGCTCGGCAGCGTACGCCGCGCGCTACCTGGCGCGCAATGTGGTGTCGGCGGGGTTGGCCGCGCGCTGTCAGGTGACTCTGGCGTATGCCATCGGCGTCGCCCAGCCGGTCAGTTTCGACGTGGACACGTTTGGCACCGGCCAGGTGGAGGATCACGCCCTTGCCCAGGCGCTTTCGTCCTGCTTTGACCTAAGCCCCGACGGCATCATCCGCAAGCTGAACCTCCGCCGCCCGCTGTACCGCCAGGTCGCCAGCTATGGTCACTTCGGCCGACCCGATCTGGATCTGCCGTGGGAGAAGGACGATCTGGTCGACAGCATCAAAAAAGCTGTCGGCTGACAGCTTCGGGAGGCTTCTATTTCAGGTGCCCAGGTAGGCTTTTCGCACGTCGTCGTCGGAGAGCAGCGCCTGGGCATTGCCCTGTTTGACGATATCGCCCGTCTCCAGCACATAC
>JAGVSV010000161.1 GCA_019137115.1 Bacillota bacterium | reverse complement strand
CACCACCGGCGCCAGCATTTTAACCCAGGTGGAGAACGTGCCGCACGGCGTGCTGTTCTGGCGATCCAGCACGCACTGGGTGGGCGGTATGGGCGTGCTGGTGCTGACGTTGGCGATCATGCCCCGGGTGTCGGGCCGCAACAGTTTTCTGGCGCGCGCCGAAAGCCCGGGCCCGTCCTACAGTAAGCTGCTGCCCCGCATGGTGGACACCTCGCGCATTTTATACGTGATCTACTTTGTGATGACGCTGGTGTTAGTCGGACTGCTGCTGTTGACCGGCATGCCGCTGTTTGACGCGCTGATCCACGCGATGGGCACCGCGGGCACCGGCGGCTTCAGCAGCCGCAACATGAGCGTGGGCGCCTACAACAACCCCTGGGCGGAAATGATCATCATGGCGTTCATGTTCCTGTTTGGCACGAACTTCCTGGTCTACTTCCATCTGGTGCGCGGCGAGGGACTGAAAGCGCTGCGCAACGAGGAGCTGCGGGCCTACTACCTGCTGGGGCTGGGGGCGATCCTGCTGATCGCGCTGGAGATCCTGCCGGTGTACGGCGATGTGTTTACCGCCCTGCGGTACTCCAGCTTCCAGGTGAGCTCGATTATGTCCACCACGGGCTATGCCACGGCGGACTTTGACCTGTGGCCGGCGTTCTCGCGCATCCTGCTGCTGGTGCTGATGCTGATCGGCGCGTCGGCGGGCTCCACCGCCGGGGGCATCAAGGTGGTGCGCCTGCTGCTGATGGGCAAGGTGACGCTGCGGGAAATCCGCCACACGCACAGCCCGCGCAGCGTGCGGGTGATCAAGCTGGACGGCAAAGCGGTGCCGGAGGACACGCTGTCGCAGGTGGGCATCTTTCTGTTTGTATACTTTGCGTTTCTGATGGTGGGCACGCTGCTGGCGTCCCTGGACGGGCATGACTTTTTAAGCTGCTTTTCGGCGGCGGCCTCGTGCCTGTCCAACATCGGCCCCGGCCTGTCGCTGGTGGGCCCGATGGGCAACTTCAGCATGTTTTCGCCGCTGGTCAAGCTGTTCATGACGTTCTTGATGCTGGCCGGCAGGCTGGAGTTTTTCCCGATGCTGGTGCTGTTCAGCCCGGCGGTGTGGCGCGGCGCGCGGCGCGGCTAAATCCCGGTGATCAGCATGACCAGCGGGATGGTGACCACGCAGAAGATCAGCGACAGCGAGATCGTGCGCGACGCCAGCGCATAATCCTTGCCATAGCGCTCGGCGAACAGCTGCACGCTGTTGGCGCAGGGCAGCGCGCTGACCAGCACCAGCACTTGCATGGGCAAACCGGTCACCCCAAACAGGCGCAAAATCACCCACACGGCCAGCGGCATGCCCAGCAGCCGAACGCCCATGGACGACCAGATGTTGTGGTCCTTGAGGGTTTCGAGCTTTTTTAGTTCCGGCAGGCGCGCGCCCAGCAGCAGCATCGTCAGCGGCGTGTTGAGCACGCCCAGCTGGTGGATGCCGCTGACAAACGGCTCTGGAATGCGCACGGCGTAGACATAGAAGAACACCGACAGCACGCTGGCGATCAGGCCGACGTTGGTGACCATCACGGACAGTTTGGCGCGCCCGCCGTACAGGCGCACGAACAGCGTCCACCACACCAGGTTGAAGGCCACGATGCACGCCGCCAGATACAGCACGCCCTGCGTGCCATAGGCCGCCTGCACGATGGGCAGGCCGACAAAGCCGGTGTTGGGCATGCCGCACAGCGCGGTGTACACCGCCTGCTTGCGCTCCTCCAACCGCCTGGCGTACAGGAAATACACCGCCAGCGAGCCTACAAAAAACACCAGCGTGCTGATCAGCAGCATCCACAAGAAATCCGGCGCCTGGATGCGCTGCTCCTGCCGCTGGGTGATGGACAGCACCATCGCGGGCCACGCCACCGACAGCACGATCACGTTGATGGCGCGCATGGCCTGGTCGGTCAGTACGTCCTTTTTGCGCAACAAAAGGCCGATGGCCATCAGGATCATCAGCATCAAAATCTGGTTCAGTACGGGCAGGATGGTCATATCATATGTCCCTTCAGTTCGCCCACGCGCATCAGTTCCGGCTCGATGCGCCCGGTGCACAGGATGGTCAGGATCGCATAGCGGCCGTCCCGCGCGGCGCCCGGGTTGATGGTCAGCACGCCGCGGTGCCATTTGACGCGCGGCACGTGCGTGTGGCCGTAGATGGCGATGGCGGCGTCCTTCTCCTTTGCGTTCGCCACCAGCTCATCCAGCGTGTGCTTGACGCCCAGGCGGTGGCCGTGCACAACCAGCGTGCGCACCTGCTCCAGCGTTTCCACGCGCAGGTACGGCGGGCCGGAAGGCACGTTTTCCACATTGCCGCGCACGGCGTAAATGGGCAGCTTCTTGTTAACCAGCGGCATCAGATCCTCCCAGCCGTCGCCGGCAAACAGCACCGCGTCCACCGGCTGAACCCGGTTGGCTTCGTTGAACGCCTGCATCACCATGTCGCGCCGGCCGTGGGAGTCGCTCAGGATCAGGGCGCGCATGCCAGGGCCTCCCGCAGTTTGTCCATCGCGCGGGCGCGGTGGCTGATCAGGTTTTTCTCCCCCTCGGGCATTTCGGCAAAGGTGGCCTTGCCGTCATAGATAAAGTGCGGGTCATAGCCAAAGCCGCCGGTACCGCGCGCTGTTTCGGTGATTTCGCCGGGGCACACGCCCTCAAACGTGCGGGTGGGCGCAAAGGGCGACGCCAGCGCCAGCACGCTGACAAACTGCGCCGTCCACGGCCGGGGATGCGGCAGCAGCTTGGACACCAGCAACTGGTTGTTCGCCGCGTCATCGCCGTGCGCCCCGGCAAACCGCGCGCTGTGCACGCCGGGCGCGCCGTTAAGCGCGTCCACCATCAGCCCGCTGTCATCGGCTAAGGTCAGGTACCCCGTGGCATCGCGGACAGCCTCAGCCTTGATCACCGCGTTTTCGGCAAACGTGTCGCCGGTTTCGTCGATGTCCGTGTCCACGCCGGCTTCCCGCATGGAAATCACACGGTAGCGGTTGCCCAACATGTGGGTGAGCTCCCGGATTTTGTGCGCGTTGTTGCTGGCCACCACCAGCGTTTGCTGTGGCGCGATTACGTTCGCGCGCCCGTCCAATGCCTCGCGCTGCATCTGCATCAACTGATCAATGCCGCTCTGTGCGAGGGTGAGCAGCTCGTCCAGCTGCGCGCGGGAAAAGGCCCGCCCTTCCCCTGTGCCCTGCAACTCCACCAGCTCATGATTGGAGGTCATCACCACGTTGACGTCGGCATCGGCGGCGCTGTCTTCGCAGTATGCCAGATCCAGCAGCGGCTGCCCCTGGAAAAGCCCTGCGCTGACCCCGGCAATCTGGGTGACTACCGGCGATTCCTTCAGCTTGCCCTCGCGGATCAGCCGGTCGATGGCCAGGCACAGCGCGACATAGCCCCCGGTGATCGCCGCGGTGCGCGTGCCGCCGTCAGCCTCCAGCACGTCGCAGTCAATGGTGATCGTGCGCTTGCCCAGGCGCTGTAAATCCACAGCCTGCCGCAGGGAGCGGCCGATCAGGCGGCTGATCTCCACGCCGCGGCCGTCGCGTTTGACGCCGTCGCGCTCCTTGCGCCGCCCGGTGGAGGCGGGCAGCATGGCGTACTCCGCCGTCAGCCATCCCGAAAAGCGCCCTTCCAGAAAGGGCGGCACCTTTTCCTCCACCGAGGCCGTGCAGATCACCCGCGTCATGCCAAAGGAGATCAGGCAGCTGCCATACGCCGTCCTGACAAAGTCCGGCAAGATCGTGACCTGCCGCAACGCGTCCCGTGCCCGTCCGTCCGACCGCATGGCCGTTTTTTCTCCTTTCCCGTGGTATAAGAAAGCGCCGCGGCCTCAACCTGCGGCGCCGGTGTGTGTCAGAATTCGTCAGGCCAGCACTTCGCCATCGTTCTCAATCGTGACGGCTTCCACGTTGCGGATCGCCCAGCGGGCAATCACCATGGGCATGTCCTTTTCGCCCACGCTGAGCACCACGCTGTCATCCCGGAAGCCTTTGATGGTGCCGTAAATGCCCCCGATGGTGCAGATGCGGTCGCCGGCTTTCAGGTTGTTGAGCATTTCCTTGACTTTCTTGTCCTTTTTGCGCTGCGGGCGGATCATCATGAAATAGAACACCACCACGATCAGCAGCATGGGCAGCATGGTGGTCAGCAGCATCGCGACGGGGCTCGCCTCGCCCAGTTCCGCCGCGGCCGGGTCCGTCACAGTCTCCGCCACCGCGGTGGTGATGCTAAAAAGCCAATCAAACATCAAATACCTACCCTCTCGGCTTACGCCAGTAAATTAGACGCATTATAGCAGGTGCGGGTGCCCTTCGCAAGACAGGCTCACGCCGGAAGGGGAACGTCGGCGGCCGCCGATTCCATGTCGTGGCGCGGCAGCCTGCGCTGGTATATGGTGAACCACACGAACATCATGGTGCCCCGGATGGCCGCTGACAGCGAGATGCCCATCCAGAAGCCGTTCAGGCCGAAGTACTGCCCCAGCGTCCAGCACAGGAACGGGCGCAGCAGGTTGGAGGTGATGCTGGAGATGCTGGGCGGCAGCGTCTTGCCCATGCCGCGGAAGGTGCCGCCGCAGGTGCCCTCCAGCGCCATGAAGGGCTGGCATGCCGCCAGGATCAGCAGGTATTCCGCGCCCATCTGCACCAGTTCGGGCGGGTCGCTTAGGAACAGCGAGAACAGGTACCGTCCGGCCAATGCCAGCAGCAGCATGGCAAACGTCTCCCAGATCAGCATCGCCGCCATGGAAATGCGGTAGCCGCGCCGGATGCGCGCCCATTTGCGCGCGCCGAAGTTCTGCCCGATAAAGGCCGACACCGCGGACGCAAAGCCGCCGCCCACCAGCCAGGAGAGCGACTCAATCTGGCTGCCCACGCGCTGCACGGCCACGGCGTGGGCGCCGTAGATGGAGGCCACCATGCCGGTGACCACCATGGCCAGCATCGTAAACGCGCCGCTTTCCACCGACATGGGCAAAGTCCATCTGGCGATCTGCTTCACGCGCGCGCGGGTAAGCGGGCCGATCAGTTGAAAGGCGGCAAACGGGCGGCGCTTGTGCCGCTTGGCAAACAGCACCACCAGCGCGCACACGATGCCCTGGGCGATGATGGTGGCGATCGCGGCGCCGCGGATGCCCCAGCCCCAAGCCAGAATCATGATCGGGTCCAGGATCATGTTGGTGATCAGCCCCGCCGCGTTGGCCCAGAACCCCAGGCGCGAGTTGCCCGCGCCATTGAAGCCGCCGGTGATCGATGCCGACACATACGTCAGCGGAATGCCCAGCCCAGCGATGCGCAGATAATCGCACGCGCCCTGAAAAACGTCCTGCTCCTTGACCTGCAGCAGGCGCACCAGGGGCCCGGTGAACGTGACCAGCACGAACCCATACAGGCAGCCCAGAATGAACGCGATGCGGGCCGCTTCCTGCGCGTAGGCCTGCGCGGCTTCCAGGTTGCCCGCGCCCAGGTTTTGCGATACCCCGATCTCCGCGCCCACGCGCCCGACCAGCATCAGCGCCATGCCCAGCCACAGAAACATGCCCGCCAGACCGCTGGCGGCCACCGCGGTCACCGAGTTTTCCATGCGCCCCAGCCAGAACATGTCGGTGAGGTTATAGGTCATCTGCAGCAGCTGGATGCCCATGATGGGCAGGGCAACCAGCAGTATTTTTTTCAAAATGCCGCCCTGGGTCAGGTCCTCATGGTGTGGCCGCAATCCGTTCTACCCCCTTGGCGTGCTGCGTGCCAGTATGCGGCGGGCGCCTGGGGCTGTCAAGCCGCCCGGCGCAATAGAAAAGCGCCGCGTGACGCGGCGCGTGGGAATGCGATGTCCAAGGTGTCAGGCTTCCTCTTCTGTTTCCTTCTCGCCCACAACCTCCGGCTCCTGCGCGGCTTCCTCGGTGGTTTCCTCCTCGGCCACGACGCGCGGGTGCGACACGGAGAAGACCAGGCGGTCCTCCTCGGTGAGGGCGGTGATGCCCTCCGGCAGGGTCAGGTCGCGCACATGCAGGTTGTCGCCAGCCACCATGTGGCTGACGTCCACCTCGATGCTCTGCGGCAGGTCGCCGGGCAGGCCGCGCACTTCGATAGCGTCCAGCTGAATGCTGGATTCAAAGCCGGCATGGCTGACCGTGTCGCGA
Source organism: Bacillota bacterium (assembly GCA_019137115.1). Lineage (GTDB taxonomy): Bacteria > Bacillota > Clostridia > Christensenellales > Aristaeellaceae > JAGVSV01. Next base: position 2,589 of record JAGVSV010000161.1, on the reverse strand, counting down.
CCCAGAATGGTCACCGGCACGTTGGCGGTGGTTTCCTCGGTCATGGACACGTGCTGGAAGGTGACGTGCAGCCATTCCCGCGTGAGCGGGGCATGCTGGATTTCGCGCACCATGGCGGTGTAGGAATCCTGGCCGCTTACGTCCAGCTGCACCACGCTGGTCATGCCGTTGCGCTGCAGGAACTTGTGCAGCTCGTCCCGCCGCACGCTGATGCTGACGGCATCCTGCCCGCGGATGGAGATGCTGCCGGGCACCATGCCTTCCCGGCGCAGACGCTTGATATCGCCCTTGGTCATGGCAGCGCGGCTTAATACGCTGATGGCTTCTGTGATCTTCATGGGGATCATCCTCTTTCCTGCGATTTCGGCGGGCCGCCGAAGCCGCCCGGTGAACGCTGTTTGATGCGCTCCACATTATACCACAGATGCGCAAGCCATGACAGACCCCGCAAAAATGCTTTGCCTTGGGCTCAATTGACGCTCGCCCGGGGCGCTGATACAATACGGCTCAAATCCACATACATTTTACGGAGGTGACATGAACACCGGCAAACCCGCGCACATGGATGACTTAAGCCCATGGGATGACGCCATTGCCCGCACGTATGAGACGCCGGGCGAGGGGATGTTTGCACCCGAGGTGCTGACGCCCACCGTGGCGATGCTGAAAAAACTGGCGGGCGGTGGGCGCGCGCTCGAGATGGGCATTGGCACGGGACGGGTGGCGGTGCCGCTGCGTCAGAGCGAGGTGCCGGTGGCAGGCATTGAGTATTCCCCCGCCATGCTGGCGGTGCTGCGGGAAAAGGCCACCGAAAAAGAAATCCCGGTGACGCTGGGCGACATGTCGGTGGTCAGCGCCGGGCAGGGGTATGCGCTTGTGTATTTGGTGTACAACACGCTGTCCAATTTGCAAACGCAGGACGCGCAGGTGGACTGTTTTATAAACGCCGCGCGGCATCTGGCACCCGGTGGATGGTTCGTGGTGGAGATGTGGGTGCCGGAACTGCGCAAACTGCCGCCCGGGCAGGAGGCCGTGGTATGGGACATCAGGGACGGGTCTATCGGCCTGGACACGGTGGACACGCTCAACCAGCTGGTGGTTTCCCACCATGTGTCCTATGACGCGCAGGGCAACGGCACGGTCACCCGCAGCCGCCACCGCTATATATGGCCCGCGGAGATGGACCTGATGGCGCGGCTGGCGGGGTTCGTACTGGAAGCGCGCTACGGCGACTGGATGGGGCGGCCCTATGCCGCCGACGACCGCAGCCAGATCTCGGTGTATCGGAAGGAGTAGCCCCGGCATGGAGCGATGGGACATCTATGACCACAACAAGCAGCCCACCGGCCGCGTCATGATGCGCGGCAAGCGCTTCATGCCCGGCGAGTACCACCTGGTGGTGCATGTGTGCGTCTTTGACAGCAACAACCGCATGCTGATCCAGCAGCGGCAGCGCGGCAAATCGCTGTGGAGCCAGCTGTGGGATGTCAGCGTGGGCGGCAGCGCGCAGGCCGGCGAAACCAGCCGCCAGGCGGCGGAGCGCGAAACGCGCGAGGAAATCGGCCTTGCCATTGATTTGACCGACGAGCGGCCGTATATTTCGGTGCCGTTTGACTGGGGCTATGATGATTACTGGTTCGTGACGCGGGACGTGGACATCGCTTCACTGACGCTGCAAAAAGAGGAGGTACAGGCCGTGCGCTGGGCGACCCTTGCGGACATCGCGGGCCTGCAGAAATCCGGCCAGTTCATCCCCTACCAATGGCACCTGATCCCATTGTTGTTTGAACTCAAGGCACAGCGCGGCACCATCCGCAGGCCGCAGGAAGGGCGGGCGAAATGAGCAACGAGGCAAAAAACGAAATGCAGGCGATCCTTCACGCGCCGGTCTACGGCCGGGTGGACGGACGAAACGCGGCCGGCGATAACGCCGCGACCATCGCTATGGTACTGGAGAACGGCGCGGCAGTTGTTGTCGATGATGGGCAAGCCGTGCCGCTGCACCGCGTGCTGGACGCGGCGATCTTCGCGCTGGCCGGGATGGCGCACCTGCGGGAATCCTACCGCTATGAAAAAGGGTATGACCCGAACCGCCCGGTGCTAAAGCGCGTGGGCTTGCAGGGCGATGCGATGAGCGTGGAAGTGGCAACATGGCGGCGCTGGCCGACGCCGTGGCCCGGGACGGCGAGCTGCTGGGCGAACGGTGCCGGGTGCTGGGCGACATGCTGACCGATCTGGGGTACTGAACATCTGGCGGCTCACGCCCGCCGATTAAAGATAAAGTCCCGCCATTCCGGCCACTGCCGTTCGGCCTGGCGCTCGCCGCGAGCGTAGTTCTCGCGCAGCTTGGCGACGTTCATTTCATCGCTCTCCACCAGCATATCCTCCGCGTACACCAGATAGGCTTTGCCTTGCTTTTCCAGCTCCCCCAGCGCGTCCAGGTCATCGTTGTAGTGCTGGAAGCTGTGCCGGTAACTCTCCAGCAGGCCGGCATAGGGGCCCACGGCGGGCAGCGACAGGGAAAGCAGCGGCGGCGCGGATTTGCGGTAGCCTTTGGGCCGGGTCAGCACGACAAAAAAGCGCTGATAG